>JAFBAP010000085.1 GCA_019247695.1 Verrucomicrobiota bacterium
ACGCAGAAAAGAGAAAACCTCCACAGATTACACAGATTAAGGGGACGGCCCGCGGCGGATATAGCGTCTCTCTTACCCGGCACTCGACACCCGACACTCGGCACCCGATGTCATTTGTGGCATTCTTTGCCGCTCCGAACCCCGAACTCCGAACTCCGAACTCTTTCCCCCTCTTCCCGCCGTGTTCGCCGTGGCTCGCCGTGTTCGCCGTGTGAACTCAGTCGTTGTGGCCGCCACACCCGCTGTGGCCGCCGTGTGACGGCGGGTGCTATTTGATGGCGCCCATGGTCAGACCTCGCACCAGTTGGCGTGAGACGATCAGGCTGAAAATGATTACCGGCAAAACGATCATGGTGCCGGTGGCCATGATCTGGCCCCAGGGCAGCTCGTAGCCGCTCATGAAACTGGTGGCCACCACTGGTGCGGTCTGGGCCCGGCTTCGCGTCAGCACGAGCGCGTACAGCAATTCGTTCCAGGAAAAGATAAAGCTAAAAATGGCGGAGACCGCAATGCCCGGGGCGGCGAGCGGCAACCCTATCCGCCAGAATATCCCAAACGAGCCATAGCCCTCGAGCGTCGCGGCTTCGTCAAGTTCCTTCGGGATGTTGCGAAACTGATCGGAGCAAATCCAGACAAAGATCGGTACGTTGAACGTCAGGTAGATCAGGATCAGCACCAGCGGCGAGTCGAGCAGCTTAAGGTTGCGGGCCAGGATAAAAAACGGCAGCGCCAGCACGATCGGGCTGATCATCCGGTTGGTGATGAACCAGAACCAAAGGTCGCGCTTTGCCTTGAAGTCGAACCTGGCCAATGCGTAGGCCGCCGGCGTGCCCAGCAGCAGCGACAATCCCGTCGTGCACAGCGCGACGATCAGGGAATTTTGCAGGCTGGCCACCACGTCGAATTTGGACACGGCCCGCTGGTAATTCTCCATGGTCGGCGCGAACAGGAATTTCGGGGTCGGGGAAAGCAGATCCTGCTGGTTCTTGAACGATGAGGTCACCATCCAGTAGAACGGGAACAGGCAGAACAGGATCACGCAAATCAGCGCCAGCAGGTGCCCGATCTGAGGCCGTGGCCGGCGTTGCGCCGTGGCGGGATGCGCGATTTCAGGTTGTGGCCGGGGCTGGACGCTGGCGGACTTTTGCGGGGTTGCCATAGGGAAACAAAAACCTGGTTAGATTTCGCGATAGACGAGCCGGATGTAGATTCGTGACAACACGATCGAAATGATCAGCATGACGATGGCCTGGGCCGACGCCGTGCTTTGCTCGAACGCGCGGAACCCGACGCGCTGGACGTAGATGCTCATCAATTCCGTGGCCGAGCCCGGGCCGCCGCGCGTCATGACGAAGATGACGTCAAACATCTTCAGGATGTCGGCCGTTCGCAGGATCAGAATCGCCGTGATCCCGGGCAGCATGAATGGAATCTGCACCCGTTGCAGCACGTGCCACCATTTATCGGTTTCCAACTTGGCGGCTTCCTCAATTTCCAGGGGAACCATCGTCAGGCTCGAGTAGAGCACGAGGGCGCAAAAAGGCGTCCACTGCCAGCAGTCCATGATGGAGACCGAAACGAAGGCGAGGGCTGGGTCAGCCAGCCATTGCACCTTGTGTCCGAACACCAGACTCCAGAAATAATCGATCACGCCGAAATCGTTGTTGAACATCAAACGCCCGATCAAGCCGACCACGGCGAAGGTGGTCGCCATCGGGATGACCAGGCAGACGCGGGCCACGTTCTTAAGCCAGTCGTTGCCCGATTTATGGAGCAGCAAGGCCATAACCGTTCCCAGCACCAGTTGGATCGGCAAATTGATGATCAGGAACAGGAAGGTTCGTCCCAATGCTGCCAGGAATGACTGGTCCGACAGCAGCCCAAGGTAATTCTGGAGCCCGACGAATGGTGCGTCGTAGATCGGCCAGAGGCCGAGCACGGTCCCTTTCAGGTGGACTTTGGTCAGGACAAATTGCTGCAGAGAGGTGCAAAACGCGAAAATCAACGGCAGAATGCCGACGGTGAGCAGCGCGATAACGGCCGGGGCGACGAAAAAGAAGGCGCGCGTCGAATAGGTCTTTTTTTTCATAACGAAATCGCAAAAACTACGGTTGGGCTCCCCGGTTACTTCAGGTTCGGATGCCGGTCATGAACCTCGTCGAACGTTTTGCCGGCCGGTTTGACCGATTCGATGGCGAGCCCCGGTAAAGCCTGCAGCTTTGCCCGAGGCGCAGTCGAACCTTCAACTTCCGCAACGCGAGGCCGTGCCACCCAGAAGATGCCCGGGCCGGCAGCGATCCCTGGTGCCCTGCACCACGTCGCCGGCTTATCTGGATGCGCGGCCTCACGGATTCAATCCATCATTGCGCCAATTTTTTCTTGCCGTCGTAATAGCCGGCTTTGCTCAGGACGTCTTCCATGCGTTTGCCGATCTCCTCACAGCCTCGCCTGATTGGCACGCCGCCGGTCATTATCCTGGTGCCGACCTCAGCGATGATTTCAGAGATCTGAGGCCACTCCGCGAACCGGGGCCGGAATTCCGGGACGCCCTGCTGCCAGGATTCGACCATGGCCGGGATGAACGGATACTTGTTCACCAGGTCCTGATCCTGGTAGGTTGATTGCCGTCCGCTCACCCCGCCTTTTTCCACGTATTCCTTGGCTGTTTCCTTCGAGGTTGCCCACTGGATGAAAAGCCAGGCGGCCGCCTGCTGTTTATCATTTCCCTGGCGGGCGACGGCGAGCGAAAAACCGCCCAGGGCCGGCTTGCGCCCGGCCGGGCCTTTCGGTTCCGGCGCGATGCCGAGTTGATTCACGATTTTCGATGATTTCGGATCGGCCAGGGTGGAGTAAAAGGCTGACCATTCGGTGATCATGGCCACCTGTCCCTGGGCCAGCGCGTTAACGGCCTCGTTGTGGTCGAAATCGACGATCCCCGGCGGCATGTACTTGATTAGGTCCTGGCGGAACTGGAGCCCGGCCTGCGACTCCGGGCTTAAGAGGTTGGACCGGAACTTCGCGTCCAGCAGCGACCCGCCCCACGGCCAGATAAACCGCATAAAGCTGTCGCAGGACTGGGTCTCGCCCCGGCGCGATTGCAGCGCGTACGCGTACTTGCCGTTGCCGGTCAGCTTTGGCGCGTAGGTGTTATACAGATCTTCCCACGTCGCCGGCGGCTGGTCGAACCCGGCGTCTTTCAACATCTGTTTGTTGTAATAAAGCAGCCCGGAATAATTGTCGAAAGGCGGCCCGTACACTTTGCCGTTCCAGGCGCCGAACGCGTTGAGGATCAGCGGGAAAAAATCGTTCAGGTCATAGTTTGGATCGAAGATCGCCGGGTATTTCTGCTTAAGCTCGTCGATCGGCACGATGTAGTCCGAATCCGCAAAGGTGCCGATCCAGACCAGGTCAACCAGGGCGACGGTGAGGTCGCCGTTGGACGAGAAATCGCGCACTTCCTTTTCCAGCGTGTTTTCGTATGGCACGGTGTCGTGCCGCACCTTGATGCCGGTGCGTTTCTCGAAATCGGGCAGCATGGCCGTGATGGCCCGGTAACCTGGACGATCCAGGAAGATGACCGATACCTCGGTCCCGGCGTACGGCTTGGCGGCTTCTTCGAGCGACCAGGCCTGAGCGCCGGCCAGGGACAGCGACAACATCGCGACCCCAAGGATTACCAAACGGACAGGAGGCTTCATAGATTCTTATGTTATGGGACGATTGGTATTAAGGTGAGGTTAGGTTTATGGACGGCCGGCCGGACCGGCCGGCCTGCTGAGGCGGAGCAAGGCGTTTGACAGACAAACAATCGGGGTTTCAAAGCAAAGCTGGTGGTTAAGGCTCACCTCCTTCGGGGGGGCGCCCCCACGGAGCCGCGCACCTTCAACGCGGGTGCGACTTTAACGTGGGCGGGGGCCGCATTCACAAATTGATCCTTGCGGTTGATCAAATCGATCAAGAGTTCGACGGCTTCACGACCGATCTGTGGCGCGGGCTGCGCGACCGTGGTTAAAGGCGGGACCAAAAACTGGCTCATCTGGATATCATCGAAACCGATCAGGGACACGTCCGCCGGCACCCGAAAACTGCGACGGATGAGTTCGCACCAGGCGCCGATCGCGACGATGTCGTTGGTGGCGAAGATTGCCGTTGGGTAGGGCCGCTTGGCAAAAAGCTCGCCGACGCGCGAACCTAACTCCAGGTCCTGCAATCCCTCCAGGATGTGTTCGGGCAGGATGCGGAGCCCCCGGCGCGCCAGCACGTCGTTGAAGCCGGCGAGCCGGTCCGCGACGTTGCGGATGGCCGGTTCACCGCAAAGGATCGCGATCTGGCGGTGGCCTGAACTGACCAGATGCTCAGCGGCAAGCTTCCCGCCAAGGTAGTTGTCGCTGGCGACGGAGGGCGCACCCGTGACCGCCCGATCCAGGAAGACCAAGGGAACGGGTGCCTTGGTTCGTTCCGCCCGATTCTCGCGTTCCTGGTTGTAAACCATCAGGATGCCGTCAACCTGGCGGCTCACGAGCGTGGCAAGATGCGAAAGTTCCCGTTCCGGATCCCGCTCGGAGATGCAGAGCAGCATCTGGTAAGCCCTATCCCAAAGGACATTTTCGATGACTCCGGCCAGCTCGCCGAAATAAGGCGTGTTGATGTTGGGGATGATCAGGCCGATCGAATGCGTCTTTTTCAGCCGCAAACTGCGCGCCCCCAGATTCACCCGGTAGTCCAGGGCGGCGATGGCCCGCTCAACGTTCTGGGCGGTTTCCGGCGCCAGTTGCGCCGTGCGGTTCAGGTAATGAGAGACCGTGCTTGGAGCCACCCCCGCCAGTTTGGCTACGTTGCGGATGGTAGCCTTTATCCCCGGCCCGGTTGAGCTGACCGGCTCGGCACGCTGGATGCGTCGAGTTCCCGCAGGCACTCGGGTGGGCCTCATGCGTCCTCCTTTCTCTCTTCCAAGGGGCCAGGCCATCCCGATCTTCAGACAGGAATCCGCACGCCCGTTGACGGCGTGCCGCTGGTCTCCATGGCCTTCAGAACCCTTTCACCGGTAAACCGGGCGGGAGCACCTGGCAGCATTGTGCCTCTGCCATATCGTCATGCATCCGGCACCCGGACCGGTTTGCCTCAAACGGCCGGGAGTGCTCGGGATGTTCCGGTGGAAATCTGGACGGGCGCCGAAAGGGGTGCCGCCGGAGCTGGGCCGAAATGCGGCCACGGAGGGAATCAGAATGGGGGAAACATTTCTTCATAGACGAAAGGGATCGACGGTCCTAACTGCCGAAGCCACACTGACTTTCGCTGAAGCGCTGCCTGACAGTTTGCATTTTTCCGCAGAAACGGAAATAAAATTTTCGAAGAACTTTGAAACGTTTTCATCTACGGTTCGGTCGATGAAGTTTGCCGTCTTGGTGTCGATGTTCGGCTCGATCGCCTTTAGCGCGCAGGTGTGGAGCGCCGATGAACCGCCAATTGATCCCGCGAGCATGGATCTCACCACCACACCAGGCGTGGACTTTTTCCAGTACGCCAACGGCGGCTGGTTGGCGACCCACGCGATCCCGCCCGAGTACAGCCGCTGGGGATCGTTCATTGAGTTAGGCGAGCGCAACCTCGACGAGCTGAAAAGCATTCTGGAAGCTTGTTCGAACCAGAGAGTACCGGATCACATCCCCGGCGCCGATAACACTGATAATGATAATAACAACGACAGGCAGAAACTCGGTTTGTTCTACGCCAGCGGCATGGACGAAGGACGGATCAACGCCGAAGGCGCCAAGCCGTTGCAGTCGCGGCTGGACCGGATCCGGGATCTGCCGGACCCGGCCGGCCTGGCGGCCATGGTTGGGCAATTGCACCTCGACGGCGCCGATCCTTTGTTTTCGTTTGAAGCATCGATTGATGACAAGGACAGCGGCATGGAAATCGCCACCCTGGTTCAGGGCGGCCTGGGCCTGCCCGATCGCGATTATTATTTAAAGACCGATGACAAAACGGTCCGGCTGCGGTCGGCTTACCGGGATCACCTGATAAAAATGTTCGGCCTGCTCGGCGACGCGGAGGGGGTTGCCGCCCAAGAAGCGGACCAGGTGATTGACCTTGAAACCAAGCTGGCCCAGGCATCCAAGAGCCGGGTGGAACTGCGTGATCCCGAAGACAACTACCACAGGATAACTTACGCGGAGCTCGAACGGCTGGCGCCGGCGTTCGACTGGAAAACCTATTTTCAGACCCTCGGTTTGACGAGCGAGATGGTGGCGCGGATCGACGTCAAGCAACCCGAGTTTTGCCACGCGTTCTCGCAGTTGCTCGCCGCCGTGCCGCTCGATACCTGGAAAGTTTACCTGCGCTGGAATTTAATCCGGGCCACCGCCAGATACCTGTCTGACGCGTTTGCTGCCGAAACCTTTGAATTTTACAGTAAGACGCTGACCGGCGCCAAGGAACCGCCGCCCCGCTGGAAACGCGTGGTCAGGGCGGCCGATGCGGCCCTGGGCCAGCTGCTCGGCCGGCAGTACGTGGAGAAAACGTTTCCGCCAAGCGCCAAGGAGCGGGCCCTGCGCATGGTCCAGGACCTCAAACAAGAACTGCGCGAGCGCTTGCAGGCGCTGACCTGGATGAGCCCGGAAACGAAAAAAGCGGCGGCGGAAAAGCTGGACGCGATGGGAACCAAGATCGGGTATCCGGATAAATGGCGCGACTACAGCGGCCTGGAGCTCAAAGACCAGCCTTACGTGCTCAACGCGCTGGCAGCGGCAGAGTTTGACAGCCGCTGGGAACTTGGCCGGATCGGTAAGCCGGTTGACCCGACGCAATGGAACATGACCCCACCGACGGTCAACGCCTATTACAGTCCGACTCGCAACGAGATCGTTTTTCCCGCCGGAATCCTGCAACCGCCGTTCTTTTACGCCAACGCCGATGACGCGGTTAACTACGGCGGCATCGGGGCCGTGATCGGGCATGAGATGACCCACGGCTTTGACGATCAGGGCAGGCTTTATGATGCCAAAGGCAACCTCCGGAACTGGTGGACTTCGGAGGACAGCCGGCGTTTCAAGGAGCGGGCCGGAAAGATCATCGAACAATTCGACCAGTACGTGCCCATTGATGACGCGCACATCAACGGGAAGCTCACCCAGGGCGAAAACATCGCGGACCTCGGCGGCGTCAAAATCGCCTACGGCGCTTTCCAGAAAGCATTGGAACGGAGTAAGGTCGCCCCGGAGGCCAAAATCGATGATTTTACCGTGGAACAACGGTTTTTTCTCTCTTACGCCCGGGTCTGGCGGATGAAGTACCGGCCGGAGGCGTTGCTTTTGGCGCTGACAACCGACCCGCACAGCCCGCCCAAGTATCGGGTTATCGGGCCGTTGAGCAACCTGCCTGAGTTTGCTCAGGCCTTCGCGGTACCGGCGGACAGCCCTATGGTCCGCCCTGCGGAACAGCGGGTGAACATCTGGTGAGCACGTCGACCCGCAAACCTGGAGCACCGAATCGGGCCCGCCAAAGGACCCGCGACGGCCGCCGTCGCAGGTTTTACGGATCACCGGCACCGGCCGGCCGATGCCCTTGAGGCCCAAGTTCATGCCCGCTCACGCCGATGATCATTTACCCCTGGTAGACGTGCACGTGCACCTGATCGGGAATGGACTCCGGGGTTCGGGCTGCTGGCTCCGGACGCCCTGGTGGCAGGCGCCCTTTCTGCGGATCATGGCCCGGGAGATCGGCCTCACAACCCCTTATGAGGACCCGGGGTTCGACGCCGCGTACGTGGCCCAGTTACGCCGGTGGTTGGGACAGAGCAGCCTGGGAGCGGTCGTGTTGCTTGCCTCGGACCAAACGTACACGGTGCACGGTGAGAAACGAACCGACCTCACCGCGTTGTACGTTCCGAACGAGTACGTGTTCGAGGTATGCAGGTCGGATCACCGTTTTTTGGCCGGGATTTCGATTCACCCGGCCCGCGCGGATGCCCTTGCTGAACTGGAGCGCAACGTGGAGCAGGGGGCCGCGCTCCTCAAGCTCCTGCCCTGCACGCACATGGTCGATCCCAACGACCGTCGCTACATTCGTTTTTGGGAACGGATGGCCGAACTCGGTTTACCGTTGCTGGCGCACACCGGCGGGGAGTTCACCCTGCCTAACCATCGACCCGATCTGCAAACCCCCGCCTGCCTGCAATTGCCGCTCGAGTGCGGCGTTAAGGTCATCGCCGCCCACTGCGGGTCGCGCGCATTACCCTGGGATCACGACTATTTTGGCGTCTTCCGCAGGATGCAGGACCGGTACCCGAACCTTTATGGCGACCTGGCTGCCCTTTCCCAGCCCTCCCATCTCAGCACCCTGGCGCAGCTCCGGAAAGCGCCGACCAGGATTCTGCATGGAACCGATTATCCCGTGGTGACCTCCGTGATCTGGTCCCGGCTGCGCGGGTGGCTTGACCAGGCAACGCTCCGGCGGATCCGGGCCGAGCGAAACCCGTTGGAGCGCAAGATCGAGTTGACCCGTGCGCTGGGCTTTCCGGACCAGGTCTTTCGTGAAGCCTGGTCCGTTCTGCGAGGCGGGCCGCCGGCTGCGACCCGCCCGGAAGCGTCGTTTAGCCCTTTACCGTGAAACGAAGGCGTGCAACCGGGGTCGCACCCCAGGTTGCACCATTTTTACCGGGGGAAAGCTGCCGGCCGGGGATGCACCCTCATCACGTCTAAGACTTGTGCTGGATCAGTTCCACCTCGTAGCCTTCAGGTGCATCGACAAATGCAATCACGCTGCCACTGCCGGTCTTCGTCGGCCCGTCGGAAAGCGGGTAACCTTTGGCGGCGGCTTCCTTGGCGAAGGTTTCGATGTCATCCACTTCAAAGGCCAGGTGCGTCACGTCCGGACCGACCTGTACCGGACCGCTTTCATCGAATTTACAGATTTCGATTTGTTCCTCACTGCCGGGCACCGACAGAAAAACCAGCTGCGAGCCACGCGGCGAAGTGTGCCGGCTCACTTCCTGTAACCCCAGAACATCCTTGTAAAACGAGAGGGTCTTTTCGAGGTCCGTGACTCGGTATCGGGTATGCAAGAGCTTCTTTACCATCCTCCAACTTAGCCGTGCCGGCAGTAACGCAAGGCAGGAATGCCCGGCGGCAGGTGCCGGGTGGAATGCCGGGTGGGGGTAACTGGTAACGCGTAACTCGTGGCGGGTAACGGGTGGCGCTCAGAGCAGCGGGTGCGAACCGGGTTCCGAGTGTTAGGCTCTGGCTTTGAAAGGCAACCGTAGTCTTCCCTGCCGTGGTCGCCGTGTTCCGCCGCGCCCCTCGGGTGCCCGAATGCCACCCGTTACCCGCCACGAGTTACGCGTTACCAGTTACCCCCACCCGGCACCCGGCACGATTGGTCATTGATTACGGCTCAAGGTTTATGTTCACTGCTTCTACCCCACTATGCTTTACATCGGCATCGACAGCGGCACCCAGAGTACTAAATCCATCGTGGTGGATTTAGCTTCCGGACAGATCATTGCTTCGGCGCAACAAACGTATAGCTTCATCCCGGGGCTGCCTCCAGGCCACCTGGAACAGGATCCCCAGATTTGGCTGGACGCCGTCGATGCAACCATTCAAGCCTGCGTGCAACAGGTCGGATCCCGGAAGAATGAGCTGCGCGCCATCGGCGTAAGCGGCCAGCAACACGGCCTGGTCGTTTTAAATGACGCCAACGAGGTGGTCCGTCCTGCCAAGCTCTGGTGTGACACCTCCACCGCCCGGCAATGTGACGAGATCATCGAGGAATTCGGGGGCAGCGCAGCGCTGATCAAGCTGGTCGGCAACACCATGCTGCCAGGGTGGACGGCGCCGAAAATCCTCTGGCTCAAGGAGAACGAGCCGGACAACTACGCGTCGGTCCGAAGCATCTTGCTGCCCCACGACTACATCAATTTCTGGCTTACCGGCGAGAAACGGATGGAATACGGGGACGCTTCCGGCACCGGCCTCATGGACGTGAAATCCCGGCGCTGGTGCGAGCCCGTCCTGGAGTTTATTGATCCGGGATTGCACGACAAGCTGCCTTCGCTCGGTTCTTCCCGCCAGGCGGTCGGGCTTTTGCGCGAGAACCTGCGTAAGCAATGGGGTTTGGACGTTTCACCCGTCATCTCGGCCGGCGGCGGCGACAACATGATGGGCGCGATCGGGACCGGCAACGTGCAGCCCGGGGTGGTCACGGCAAGCTTGGGGACCTCGGGCACGATTTACGCCTATTCAACCGAGCCGATCATCGATCCCGAAGGCGAGGTCGCGGCATTCTGCGACAGCACCGATAAATGGTTGCCGCTGATCTGCACCATGAACGTCACGGTTGCCACCGAGCATGCCCGCAAGCTGTTTGGCTGGGACGTGCAAACCCTCAATCACCAGACCGAAGCGATTCCGGCCGGCGCCGCCGGGTTGCTGTTCCTGCCGTACCTTACGGGCGAACGCACGCCTAATCTGCCCAACGGCTCCGGCGTTTTTCATGGCCTGACTCCGACCAACATGACCCCCGCCCATTTCGGCCGCGCGGCCATGGAAGGCGCCACGCTCGGCCTGGCTTATGGCCTTAACCGTTGCCGGTCCCTGGGCATCAGACCCGCTGAGATTCGGCTCACCGGCGGCGGCAGCAAAAGCCGGGTCTGGCGGCAAATTTGTGCCGATGTGTTCCGGGTGCCGGTGGTCTGCCTCACCACGGCCGAAGGTGCCGCGCTCGGCGCTGCGCTCCATGGCGCCTGGATCGACCAGTTGATCAACCGCAAGTCCGGAAACCTTGCTGAGCTTTTGAGCCCGGTCGTGAAACCTGACGAGAACTCCCGTGCCCTCCCGAACCCCGCGACCGCAGATCAGTACCAGGAGGTCTACGCGCGCTTCAAAGGCCTTACGCAACGGTTGGCCAGCGGCGGCTACCTGTGATGAACGAAGCCGTGTGCCATGAAACTTGTCATCGGCAGCACCGGTGCGAGCGGGGCGGTTTACCTGCAGCGCTTACTCGAGCAGCTTGATTCGACTCAGCACGAGATTCATCTCATCCTCAGCCCGTTCGCCCGCCAGGTCATCCGTGATGAACTCGGCGAACTGCGCCTCCCGGCAGGGGTGCATGAACACAACGATCGGAGCATGAACGTGCCGTTTGCGAGCGGCTCAACGCTGTTTGATGCCATGATGATCGTGCCTTGCTCGATGGGTACGCTCGGCCGGATCGCGGCCGGCATCAGTGACAGCCTGATCACCCGGGCGGCCGACGTTTTTCTCAAGGAACGGCGCAAACTGATCCTCGTACCGCGTGAGACCCCCTGGAACCTCGTGCACGCGCGGAACTGTTGCAGTCTGCTCGAGGCCGGCGCGGTCGTGCTCCCGGCCATGCCGTCATTCTACGGTAAGCCGTGCAGCGTCACGGAACTGGTCGACACGGTCGTGCACCGGCTGTTGGATCAACTCGGGCTTCCGGTTTCCACCGCTTACCGCTGGTATGAAAGCCCGGAACCTTAAATTCTTGTTGCAACCGCCAGGGCAAGTGGTAAAGGAAACGCCCGTCTGCAAAAACGGGCGGGAAAAAGTAAGTTTTCCGTTGACGAAAACAGGGACGAAAGTACTGTAACTGCCTTCCCGAAACGGGAAGGCGCCCGCCGAAAACGGGCGGTTTGTTAGCGGTATACGGGACTTCAAATTGGCTCAATTTTGTCCCGGCTCCTTAAAGAGGCGGCGCAAGTCGCGGAAGGAGGAGCCGGCCGACCAAGTTGGGCTTTTTTTAGTGGCCCGGGCCCGGTCGCCAGAGTGCGGGCGGGCAGGTTATTTGATAGCGTGGTCCTGGGCGTTTGAATGCCCGGGATGGTGGATATTGCGAATCAACAAAGACGCAAACTTTTTTAAGCCAGAAGCCAGAACTGCGTGGTGCGTTGCGTGCCGATTCCTTTTTTAAGGGAATGGCTCGCACGTCGATGCCAACGCGGGAAGTGGCGGAGATCAAAAAAGGGAAGTTTGTAGAAGTTCAAGAGTTTTCTTTTGCGATGGGTCTCGTGCCCGCCCGGCATTTAGCCGGGCCGGAAGCCGGGGCCCGATTTGAAAGAGCAGATTAAACGGAGAGTTTGATTCTGGCTCAGAACGAACGCTGGCGGCGTGGATAAGACATGCAAGTCGGACGGGGCCGGCCTGGGCGCAAGCCCGGGGCGGCTCGAGTGGCGAACGGGTGCGTAACACGTGACTTTCAACCT
>JAFBAP010000086.1 GCA_019247695.1 Verrucomicrobiota bacterium
TGCCGCTCCGAACTCCGACCTCCGACCTCCGAACTCCGAACTCCGAACTCCGAACTCCGAACTCCGAACTCCGAACTCCGAACTCCGAACTCCGAACTCCGAACTCGTTCGACACCCGGCGCCCGGCACTTTAGATTTTGGCGTGCAATCCGTGATCGAGTTGATCGATTTAGCCTTGACGGAAGATGTCGGGACCGGCGACCTGACCAGCCAGTACTTCATCCCGGCCGAACAGCGTTCCCGGGCCCGTATTTTCGCCAAAGAACCGTTGGTGGTGGCGGGGACGGAGGCGGCGCGCGCCGTTTTCGGCCGGCTGAGTGCCGAACTGCGCATTGATGTGATTCGGGCTGACGGGACGGCGGCCGAGGCAGGCGACACCATTTTGGAACTGGCGGGTTCGACCAGGGCAATTCTTACGGGTGAACGGCTCGCGCTGAACTTTCTCCAGAGACTTTCAGGGATCGCCACGCTGACAAGGACGTTCGTGCGCGCCGTGGAAGGTACCGGCGCCACGGTCCTGGATACCCGCAAGACGACTCCGGGATTGCGCGCGCTGGAAAAGGCGGCCGTGCGAGCCGGCGGGGGCAGGAATCACCGGATGGGCCTTTATGACGGGGTGATGGTTAAGGACAACCATCTCCTGGCCCATCCTGACCTGCCGGGCGTGCTGCGGGAGCTGCGGGAACAGCACCCGAAATTGCTGGTGGAGCTTGAGGCCGACACCGTCGAACAAGTCCGCCGGTTCGTAATCTGGCCCGAAGTTGACGTCATTTTACTGGACAACATGACCCCCGACCAGTTGCGAGCCTGCGTCGCCCTGAGACGTCCCGGGGTGAAATTTGAGGCGAGCGGCGGGATCAACCTGAACTGCGTCCGGGCCATTGCCGAAACCGGGGTAGACTACATCTCCGTTGGCCAGCTCACGCATTCGGCTCGGGCGGTTGACTTATCGCTGGAACTGGTGACGTGACGGAGTCGCTGCGGCTACGGATGTTGCGCTTGCTGGCTTCGCCTTTCGGAAAAGCCTGGGCACCCGCCGAACTGGCCGGCAAGGCAGAAGGTTCAGAAGCTGAGGCGGCAGCCGCGCTGGAGGCGTTGCGGGAAGACGGGTGGCTTATCAAATTCAGCGGTGACGGCGTGAGTTGCGCAGGGGAGCCGCCCTGGCTGAACCCGGAGGCCGTTGAACTGCATTTACAAACCAAATGCCTGGGACGGCCGCTCGTCGTCTATCACGAAACCAGTTCGACCAACGACCGGGCGCGCCAAGCCGCCCAGGGCGGAGCGGCCGAAGGGCTGACCATCTTTGCGGAAAGCCAGACGTCCGGACGGGGACAGCACGGCCGCCGCTGGCTGTCTCCGCCGGGAACGGGGCTCTGGTTTACGGTCCTGTTGCGTTCAACGCTGCCCGTAGAGAATTATCCGCAACTGGTGCAGGCGGCCGCCCTCTCGACGGCGGAAGTCCTGGACCGGTACCTGGCCGTTCCTGTCCTGATCAAGCGGCCGAATGACCTGTACGTCGGGCCTTCCAAACTGGCGGGTTTTCTCCTGGAAAGCGCTTCGGACGCCACCTGGCAGGTGCTCGGCTTCGGAATAAACGTTCACGCCGCGCCCGATCTGCCCGGTGCACAGATCACTTGCGTGGATAAACACGCCAACTCTCCCCCGGTAGCGCGGGCCAGGCTGGCGGCCGAGATACTTTACCGCTTCGAAACCTGGTATCGAAGGGGGAACGCGCACCGGCTTGAAGACTGCGTCCGCGCCCGGCAATGGGAGCGGACGGGAATGAGCCGCCCGGATTTGGAGCCACCGGCCGGCAGCATGAGTTGATGAGCCGTTATCGTTCAATTTATGCGAAAACCTTTTGACCGTCTAACTCTTATAATGTTTAAGAGCAGAAGATGGAGTTTTCCGGAAGTATGTCTGATTATCCAAACGTCGTGGATTCCAGAAATGCATTCCCAAAGGCTTTGCCGGAAACGAAATTGCCGGGCAAGGTCGCCCCGGTCGCCCCGGTTTACTTCCCGCCGCAGCAATACACCCGGCTTTTGGCGGGTCTCATCCACAAACTGAACAACGTCATCACCGTTCTGTCAGGACATACCGGCCTGCTTCTGCTCCAGCCGAAGCTGAGTCGCGCCGTGCGCGAACCGGTTGAACAAATGCTGGAGGCGACGCAACTGCTCTCGCGTTACCTCGACGAAGCCGTCCTGCTGGCAAGGGCGCCACGGTTAGAACTCGGAGCGGTAGACGTTGCGCCGCTGTTGGCCGAACTGCCTGAGCGTACCGGTTTTCCGGTGACCTTTGCGGCATTGCCGTCAACCGCCACCGCCTGGGGCGACGCGCAGCAACTCCGGGCCTGTTTCGAACAGGTGGTACAAAATGCCCGCGAAGCGCACGCCAAGAACGTCACCTGCCGCGCTGAGGATGGCAGTGAATGGCTGCAAATCAGTTTTCGCGACGACGGCAAAGGGATCAGCAGCGACGTAATCAACCGGATCTTCGAGCCGTTTTTCACGACGAAAAAGAACGGGAACATCGGCCTCGGCCTTTTCCGGATCCAAGGTTACCTGGCCCTGACCGGCGGCGGCCTGAAGGTGTCAAGCGATAACAAGACGTACACCGAAGCCTCGTTTTTTCTCGCGAAAACCTCACCGGCGGCAGCCTGAGCTAAGCATTTGCCCCGGCGGCAGGCGGTGTTTTTTTTGCGTTAAGAACCGGAACGATGCTCGAAAGCGACAGGCAGTTCACCACGTCTTCGCGAGTCAGCCAGCCTTTGCGAGCGCTTAGCACGCCGAACCAGAGATCGTGGAGACCCTGCGTGGAGTGCGCGTCAGGGTTGATGGCGCATTTAACGCCTTGCTCTTTCGCCAGCTTCCAGAACCGCCAGTCCATGTCCAAACGTCGCGGATTGGCGTTAAGCTCGATGATGGTGCGCGTCTCTGCCGCGGCCCGGATGACCTCCACCAGATCGACCTGGTAAGGTTCGCGGGCCAACAGCAAACGCCCGGTCGGATGGCCCAGAATGGTCACATACGGGCTTTCCAGGGCGCGAATGATGCGTCTGGTCATTTCCGCTTCGGGCTGGGTGAAGGACGCGTGGACGCTGGCCACCACGTAGTCCAATTGTGCGAGGACCTCATTTGAGAAATCAAGCCGGCCGTCGCGGAGGATGTCGCATTCCAGGCCGGCAAAGAGGCGGAATTCCCTGCCGTATTGCCGGTTTAGTTCCCGGATGGCTTCGACCTGGGCCAGCAGGCGCTTTTCATCGAGGCCGTTGGCCTGAAAAGAGCTTTTGCTGTGGTCGGCGATCCCCAGGTACCGCAAACCGAGTTCCCGGGCGGCTGCCGCCATCTCCTCGAGGCTGTTCCGTCCGTCGCTGGCGTGGGTATGACAATGGAATGCCCCGCGAAGGTTGTTCCACTCCACCAGCGCAGGAAGCTGATGGGACGCAGCCGCTTCGATTTCCCCCAGGTTCTCGCGCAGCTCGGGGGGGACGTAGTCCAGTTCGAGCGCGTGGTACAGGTCCTCCTCGGTGTTGATCGCCGGAATCGGCTTGACGCCTTTACGCGCGCCCGGATCCGGGGCGATACGGTATTCATTAAGCGTCCATCCGAAGCCCAAGGCGCGCCCGCGCAGGGCCACATTGTGCTCTTTGCTGCCGATGAAATAGTTCTGTGCAAATGGGAATTCGTGGTTGGCGACCACGCGCAGGTCCGCCTGAATGCCGCCTTGCAACAGCACGCTGGCTTTCGTGTCCCCCTTCGCCAGAACGCGCTCAATTAACCCGTAGCTGACGAAGTGATCGATGACGCCCGAGGGATTTTTTGTAGCGATCAGAAAATCCAGGTCGCCGATTGTCTCCCTGCCGCGCTGCAGGCTTCCGGCGACGCTGATCTGGGAGATATCCGGGTGCGCTTTCAAATGGGCCAGGATTTGCTCGGACCAAAGCGTGGCGTCGGAAAGCAGGTAACGGCCGGCGTGCTTTCGGCGCTGTTCGATGGCCTGCAGGATATTCTGAGCGGTTTTAGAGCCGAACCCGGGCAGTTCGGCTACGCGCCCGTCGCGGCAGGCGGCCTCCAGTTCCGCGATGGTCTTGATGCCGAGGCGGTCATACAACGCCTTCACCTTCTTGGCGCCGAGCCCCTGGAGTTCAAACAATTCAAACAGCGTGTCCGGAAAGCCCGCCCGGAGTTGCTCGTAATATTCCAGTCTGCCGGTCTGATAAAACTCGGTGATCTTCCCGGCGATAGCCTCGCCTATACCGCCCAACTCGTCGAGTCTGCCGTTTTCAACGATTTCGCTGAAGTTGGCTGAGGACGCCTCGAGGTTCCGGGCGGCGTTGACGTACGCCCGAACTTTAAAAGGATTTTCACCTTTCAGCTCCAGGAGGCGGGCGATCGTTTCCAACATGGCTACCGTTTGATCTTTGCTGACCATAAACCGCGGGTGCGCTTATCGTTTATTCAACCCTTCCACCTTGCTTCCGGCCGGAACGTGGTTTCGCTCGAACCAGCCCTGGTTAACCTCCAGAGCGTACGCAATGCGCTCCGACCGGCTCAGGATGGGCGTCTCGTCAAAAGGTTGCATATCCCGAACTTCCAACAAGGTGCCTGCACTGTCGATAAAGCCTACCGACAGCGGAATCCTGGTATTTTTCATCCAGAAGCTCGCGCGTTGGGGAGTTTCAAAGACAAAGAGCATACCGCGATCCGGCGCCAAGGAATCGCGGAACATCAACCCGGTTTCGCGGCTCTGGGGGGTATCGGCCACCTCGGCCATGACGTGAGCCGGTCCCGGGCGCAACTCGATCGTCCGGAGCCCGAACGCGTTGCTGCCGGGGGGCGTGCGGTCCTGGCACGCAACCTGGCCGGCACCAAAAACCAAAAAGCTACACAGGAGCAGGAGCCATCGCTGAATGAGCATCGTGCAGTTCCTTTTTTATACGCAGGGCGGTCGCCACGGCAGTCTCGATGTTCTCGTCCAAAACGCAAAAATGCCCCATCTTGCGCCCCGGCCGGCCTTCACTCTTGCCGTAGAGGTGGAATTTGGCGTTGGGCTCGCTGAGAATCGGGTGCCAATCGGGCATCTGCCCTCCGATCCAGAGGTCGCCAAGAAGGTTGACCATCACCGCGGGAGAACGCAGGGCTGGAGAACCGAAAGGCAGACCGCAGACCGCCCGGAGCTGTTGCTCGAACTGGCTGGTGACGCAGGCGTCGAAGGTGAAGTGCCCCGAATTGTGCGGCCGGGGCGCAAGCTCATTGACGAGTAAGCGCCCGTCCTTCGCGAGAAAATATTCCACCGCCAGCAGGCCGACCACCTCGAGATCGTGAGTGATCGCCTCAGCTATCTCCAAAGCTTGGGAAACCACCTGCGGGGCAAAGCGCCCGGGGGCGATGGTATGGTCAAGAATGTGGCGGGCATGGTGGTTCTCCGCTACCGGAAACGGCAAGGCGCGCCCGCGTTGATCGCGCGCGCACACGACCGATAATTCCCGGTCGAAATCGATCCAGGCTTCTAGGATCGCCGGGCCGCGAAACGCCTGCAGCACCTCGGACCGGTTCTCAGCGGTGACTTTCACCTGGCCTTTACCGTCATACCCGAAATCAGCCGTCTTCAGAACCGCCGGCAGGCCGATCCGCTCAAAGGCGAGGTCCAACTCGGCCGGCGTCTCAATCAGCGCAAAGGGGACATGGGGGTAACCGCCGGCCTGGAGAAAGCCCTTTTCCCGGGCACGATTTTGACAGACGTGGAGAACTTCGGCGCGCGGGAAAACCGGGCGCCGGAGGGCCAGTTCTTCGACCACGCCGGCCGGGATGTTTTCGAACTCGAAGGTGATGACGTCGACGGAAGCGACAAATTGCCCCAGCAGGTCCCTGTCCTGGTAAGACCCGGTGAATTCACGGTCGGAGATCTGGCCTGCCGGGCTGTCCGGCGCCGGTTCGTACGTGTGGACGCGATACCCCATCCGGCGAGCCGCGATTCCGAACATCCTGCCCAATTGGCCGCCGCCGAGCAGGCCGACCGTCGAACCAGGTGGTGTGATGGCAAACATAGCGTGCGCGTTGAAGTGATCCTTGAACCTGAACGAAGCAAGCAATTTCCGGCCTGACCATCCACGAAAAATCCAGGCGCCGGTTGCCCGAACCCTTTGCCTGAGGCATGATCCGGGTCGCATGCTTTCAGATTGGGAAATCAAGGCCCGGGCCCACCGGTGTTCGCGAACGGACGAACCTTTCGAGGATGGGGCCCCGATCTATACCCTCCTTTTCCGAGACAAGACCCGTTTTGTACGCGAGGACATTTCCGAAGCCGCCTGGCGCCGGTTGAAAGACACCATCAAACCTTTTTCGTTTTGGAAAAGCCAATACCAGGCGCCTGCCGCCAAACCGCCGGAGGCCGTTCCACGCGAGTCGGCAGAGAGTCTGCTGCGCCGTTTACCGGATGAAGACAACACCGGCACCGTAAACGCGCGTTACGTTCTGGCCATCATGCTCGAACGGAAACGGATTTTGCGGCAGGTTGACGTGCGGGAGTCTGCAGACGAGCGGATCCTGGTTTACGAGCACGTCAAGACCGGTGAAGTGTTCCTGATTCTGGATCCCCGGCTTAACCTCGCCGACGTCGAACCCGTCCAGCAGGAGGTTTACCGGCTCTTGAATGCCACAAATGGAGAGCGTGTCGAGTGTCGAGTGCCGGGTGTCGAGTGAGCCCCTGAATTTGCGTTAATCTGTGGATGGATTTCTTTCCTGCGTTGTCTGAACCGTTGCTTTACCTGGCGCCGATGGCGGGGGTGACTGATTCCGTGTTCCGCCGTCTCTGCAAGGAATTCGGCGCGGACGTGATGGTAACGGAATTCGTTTCAGCCGAAGGCATTCTGCACCGCAACCAGCGTACGCGCGAAATGGTCGCTTTTGCGGCTTCCGAACGGCCCTTGGGGGTGCAACTTTTTGGGGCGGACCCTGACCGGTTGGCGGCAGCGGCGGCGGCAGTCGTCGACTGGGTGACGCCCGATTTTATCGACCTGAACTTTGGTTGTCCGGTAAACAAGGTGGTTTGCCGGCACGGCGGCTCGGCCCTGCTCCGCGATTGCCCGCTCCTGGAGAAGGTGGCCGGAACCGTGGTCCGCGAAGTCGCCCCGGTGCCGGTTACGGCCAAGATCCGGCTGGGTTGGGATGCGGCGACCATCAACGCGACGGTAACGGCGCGGCTCCTGGAAGCGGCCGGGGTTCGTGTTGTGGCGGTGCACGGGCGAACCAAAGAACAAGGCTACTCGGGCGAGGCGGACTGGGACGAGATCGCCCGTGTGGCTGAAGCCGTGCGTATCCCGGTGATCGGCAACGGCGACATACGAACGGCGCACGACGTCCGGCACCGGTTGCAAACGACCCCGGTACGCGGGGTGATGATCGGTCGCGGCGCGATGACCGCCCCCTGGATCTTCCGGCAGGCGAAAGCGTTGCTGCGGGGCTTGCCCGATTTTCCCGAACCGACGCTGGAGGAGCAATGGAACCACATCATCCGGCACTGCGAGATGGCGGTGGCCGAAGGTGACGCCGAGCCTCACACCCTGGCATCGCTCCGAGGGCAATTGATGGCCTACTCGCGCGGGATGCCGGGGGGCCGCCAACTCCGGTCCCGTCTGCAGCAGGTCACCCGCTTGGAGCAAGTGCGGGACTTGGCGGCCGAACACGTGGCCCAGGCTCCAAACCTGGAAGTTGCGGGGATGGCGGCCTGAACGCTTCCGGAGCCGGCTTCAAATGCACTCGCGGCGGTGGCGCCGTCCATCGCCCCGGGTCAAACCGGCGCCGAGTTCCGGGCCCGGTCCTCGGGGCCGGCTGTACCCGCCTGGTACGCCCTTACCGAAAGCGAGCCGGGCCGAGTCAACGCAAACGCCCGCCCGGTGAGCGTCACGGCGGCCAGGAGCAGACCGGTGGCCAGCCCGATCCAAATGCCCGAGGCGCCTTGCCCGAAGTGGAAGGCGATGAGAGACGCCAAGGGAATGGCGACGACCCAATAAAACAGGTATCCCAGCAGCATGGGCGCGCGGACGTCCGCTAATCCCCGCAGCACACCCGCCGCCGTCACCTGCACGCCATCGGCGAGTTG
This sequence comes from Verrucomicrobiota bacterium, assembly GCA_019247695.1. Lineage (NCBI taxonomy): Bacteria > Pseudomonadati > Verrucomicrobiota > Verrucomicrobiota bacterium. The sequence continues at coordinate 8,107 of JAFBAP010000086.1, forward strand.
GAATAGGGCGGCAATCAGAAGCAGGCGGCCGGCCAGCGAGACGACCGCCGGGTCAGCGTTGAACGCCAGAGCGATGGCGTGCCGGCCGAATCCCAGGATCCCCGCGAAGGCGAGCATGAGCGCAGCGGACAAACCGATACCGGTAAAGCCGATCACGGGCACCCGCCGGAGCGCGCGCCCGCCGACCGCATGCCCGATTCGCACGGCGACGGCCTGGGAAACGCCAAGCGGGAACATAAATGTTAGTGCGGCGCACGAGATGGCGATCTGGTGGGCCGCCAGGGCGATCGTGCCGATCCACCCCATCATGACGGCGCCAAAATTAAACGCGGCAACCTCACCCAGATACTGGAACGCCACCGGCGCCCCCAGGCGGAGCAACCGGCCGAGCAAACCTTGATCCAGTCCTGCCGGCAACAGCGTTCGTCGCCAGCTTTCACCCGTCAATGAACACGCGTACCACGTTGTCGCCGCAAACGTGAACCAGCGCGAAATCGCCGTTGCCCACCCCGAACCAACGAGCCCCAGCGCCGGAAACCCGAACCACCCAAACACCAGGGCCGATGCAAGGATCAGATTCAGCATCACCCCCCCGAACAGGAACCACATCGGAGCCAGAGGACAGTTCAGCGATTCGCAGAAAATTTTAGCTCCAAAATACCCGATAGCCGGCAGTAACGACCATCCCGTCACGGACAGGTAGGGTTGAGCGGCTTCGAACACGTCTGCAGGCGGGTGAAACCAATCGCCGAGGCATCCCTGCAATGCATTGATTGCAATCGCAAGGCATGTCCCGAGCGACACCGAAAGCCAGAACGCGGCCCGGAGGATACGCGCCCGCCCGTTGAGGTTGCCGGCCCCGTGCTCGCGGGATCCGACCACGCCGATCGAAGTGAGCAGGCCGATGCCGAAAACCATCAACGTCGTCAAAGCGGTATTGGCAAAAGCCACGGCCGCCAACGGGACCGGGCCCAGGCGCCCGACGATCACGCTGTCGGTCAACCCCATCAGCATCTGGCCGGCCTGACCGAAAACGATCGGCAGCGCCAGCAGCACCGTAGCCCTGAGCTCGGCCCGCCAATGGGCGTGGAAATTCATGCGCCACACCAAACAATAATGCCTGCAAACGGCAACCCCGGGAATGCGGTTAAGCGTGGCCGGGCTCCGCCGCGAGGACCACTGAAGTTGATTTCTCGAGGAGCGATTCGATATTCCGGACGTGATGGCTGCAGCTGAAGTCCAATTTAAACGCGGGAATGAACGCCTCGTGAAAGTAACGGAGCGGGCAGCGGCCAAGCTCACGCAGCTCTTGACCCGGCAGGGCAGGCCTCAAGGCGCTTTGCGGGTGGCCGTGATCGGAGGCGGCTGCTCGGGACTCCAATATAAAATGGATTTGGTCGACGGGCCTGCCAACCGGGACATCCTGGTGGAGTCGAACCAGGTGCGCGTGGTGATTGACCCCAAAAGCGCCCTCTTTGTGAGTGGATCGCTGCTCGATTACAGCGACGATCTGCAACACGGAGGTTTCAAGGTAACTAATCCTAATGCGGTGGCCCATTGCTCCTGCGGCGAGAGCTTTTCGGCATGACGGATTTTTTTGCCGGGCTGCGGATGCCGGCCCGTCCCTGGCTGGATCCGGACGCCGTTAAAGACATTTACGTCCGCTTAAGCGAAGCGCTGCACCGGCAGGCCGGCTCGCAGGATGAACTGGCGGTGCTGAACCGTGCGTACCAGGTGTTAAGCAATCCCGCCACCCGCGTGGAGCACCTGCTCAGCCTGACCGGTGCGGCATCAGGCACACGCCGGATTGATCCCGTGATGGGCGAGGTTTTTGGCCGGGTCGCCAATTGCCTCCGGGAAGCCGACCTTCTGCTTGGGGAAATTTCGGTGCAAAACTCGGCTCTGGCGCGCGCACTCCAGCTCCAGCGAGTCCATGGATTGCAAGGGGACCTTGATAACCTCGTGCGTGAGCTCGCCGCACAGGAGGCTCAACGCCTGGAAGCATTACGGGAACTGGATCAGGTGTGGCAGCACCAACCTGCAGATGCCCGTGAAGCCTTGGCCCAGGTTGCGCTGGACTTGACCTTTCTCCAAAAGTGGCAGGGACAAATTCGCGAACGTCTGTTACGCATGGATGAAATGATGGGCTAGCCTGACGCCCTCATCCCTCATCCCTAATCCCCCCAGCCTGCTTGCTTGTTATGGAAGACATCGTCGGAATTGACCTCGGAACCACGAACTCGCTCATCGGCGTCATGGACTCCGGCTTCCCCATCCTCATCGCGGATTCCGAAGGCCATCGCCTTACCCCTTCGGTGGTTTACTTTCCCAAGAACGGCGAGCCGGTGGTCGGCTGGGCCGCCGAGCGGATGCGTGCGGTGGCTCCGGAACAAACCGTCTATTCCGTGAAACGGTTGATGGGACGGCGGCCGGGAGAGTCCGAGAAACCTGATTTCCCTTACCCGGTTAAGCAAACCGGCGGACAAATCGCCCTGGAGATGAACGGGCAATCGCTCCGGCCGGAGGAAGTTTCGGCGCTGATCCTTCGTAAGCTCAGCGCCAATGCCATGGCGGCGCTTGGGCGCGAGGTTAAGCGGGCGGTGATCACGGTCCCGGCTTATTTCAATGACCTGCAGAGGCAGGCAACCAAGCAGGCGGGCGAACTGGCTGGTTTGACGGTGGAAAGGATCATCAACGAGCCCACTGCCGCCGCGCTCGCTTACGGGCTCGATCGCCTGAGCGACAAAGCCAAAATCGCGGTGTACGACTTTGGGGGCGGCACGTTCGACATTTCGATCCTGGAACTGCATAACGGCGTTTTTCGGGTGCTGGCGACCAACGGCAACACCCGCCTGGGCGGAGACGACATCGATCGGGAACTGGTGCGTCTGTTGAAAGACCGCCTTACCAGCCGGTACCCGGAGTTGCGCGCAGACCTGGAGGATCCCGTCTTCACGGCCCGGTTGCGCCAGATCGCCCATGACGCCAAAATCAGGCTATCTGAGGAAACGGCGGTTCAGATCGAGATTCCTTTTATCTCCAAGGCCCAAAGCTTTTCGTACCTGCTCAGCCGCCAGGAACTGGAGGCCGCCGCGCGTCCGATCGTACGGCGCACCCGGGCCCACTGTCTGCGTTCACTGGATGACGCCAAGCTCGACGCGCACCAACTCGATGAAGTGATTCTGGCCGGGGGAGTCACCCGGATGCCGGTTGTCCGGCAGTTTGTGGCCGAACTGTTCCAGCGCCTCCCTAACATCACCCAGAATCCTGATGAAGCCGTTGCGGTCGGCGCTACGATCCAGGCGGGGATGCTTTCGGGCCACATCCAAAATGTGGTTCTGCTTGACGTTACCCCCCTGTCGCTGGGGATCGAGACGTTTGGCGGCTTGATGAATGTGATCATCCCGCGCAATTCAACGATCCCCTGCAAGGCGGGTGAAATGTTCACCAATGCCGTCGCTAACCAGCGTTCCATGCAGATCAAGGTTCTCCAAGGGGAACGCGAGTTGGCCAGGGACAATTGGCAACTTGGTTCCTTCGAAATCGAATTTGATCCGGTGCCGAAGGGGACAGCCCGCGTCGGTGTGCAGTTCGAGATTGACGTCAACGGCATCCTGCACGTGCTGGCGCGGGATACCAAGAGCGGTCGACAGAAAGAGGTCGACCTCAGCAGCGCGGTCGACGTTTCCGACGAGGCCGTGGAAAAGATGATTGCCGAGTCGCTCGACCAGGCGTTTGCGGATATGGCCGAACGCGTCTGGACGGAAACCGTGCTGAAGAGCAACGAACTTTTACCCGCCGTCCGGAGCGCATTGATGCTGGTGGGCCAACAATTGACGGCGGAGGAACGCGACCGTATCGCGGGCCTGGTGCGCGAGGTTGAATCGGCTTTGACCACGCACCACGTCCAGCGGCTTAAAGCCGCCAATGAAGCGCTGGACAAGGGCACGCAGCACCTGGCCACGTTGCTGATCGACCGCGCGATGGCTGAAGCGGCCAAGCGGAAACGTTAAGAAACTCTCGGGAACCGCAGGATAAACGTGGCCCCCTGGCCGGGACTGCTTTCGACGCTGACCGTGCCCCCGAGCAGCTGCATGGTGTGTTTGACGATGGACAGCCCGAGGCCGGTGCCTCCGGCGTCTCGCGAGCGGTCCTTATGGACACGATAAAACCGCTCGAAGATGTGCGGCTGATCGCGTAGCGGGATACCCGGTCCGTTATCCGAAACCCGAAGGACGATGTCCTGGCCGTCGAGTTCAGCTGCAAGACTAAGGCGGAGCCCGGGTTGGCGGCCGTATTTGAGCGCGTTATCAATCAAGTTGGAAAGTGCCTGCTCGAGCCGCAAAGTGTCAGTGGTAAAGGTTAGCCCTTCCGGGGCCGAGACCGTAACCGAGATGCCGGCGCCGGCCATCACGGGCTCGAATCGCTCCAGCGCTCGTTGGCAGAAGTCTCCGGCCGCCACCGTGCTGAGGTGCAGCGGCAAACGCCCCGATTCAAGCTGTGACAGGAGCAACAGGTTTTCCAATAACGCGTTCAGGCGCCTGGCGTGGCGGTACATCGTTTCCAGGAAGCGGCGCGTGCTTTCGGGGTCGACGTCGGTCTCAAGCAGCGTTTCCAGGTAGCCGGACAGGATCGATAACGGAGTCCGCAGTTCATGGGAAACGTTGGCCACGAATTCCTTGCGGACCGCCTCGAGCGAACGGATTTGCGAGATGTCATGGAAAACCAGGAGAACGCCGTCGAACCCGCCCTGCTCGCCTGGCCGCAGACCCACCGAGGTAACTTGAAAATGCCGGGTGATGAACCCCTCCGCCTCGCGAAGTTCGATCTGCAGCTCCGCGGACTGCGCCGAGTCACTCTGCAACGTCCGTTCGATGACCTGATGCAGGAAATGGTTACGAAATGCCTCCATGACGGTGCGCCCCAACGGCGGCCGTGGAAGCAGAAACATCTCCTGGAGCCGCTGGTTGAGAAGACGAATCCGGAGCTGCCGGTCCAGGATCATGACGCCTTCAACCATGCTCGACAGGATTGCTCGCAGGCTGAAATCCTCCTCGGTAACCTGCCGGCCGATTTCGCGCAGCCGGGTTTCGAGTTGGTGGAGGTCTTGCAAAGTTGCCCGAACAACGGGCAACCCGCTGGAAAATTGATCCACTTCCCCTTGCCGGACCAGCTGCCGGACGTTATGCCTGATGCGCAACAGTTGGCGCCAGAGCCAAACAACAAGCCCGGCCGTCACCAGTTCCAGCCACAGCCACGGCATCCACCCGGGCAGAGTCACGGGTTCACGGCGGGTAGAAACCGGTACCCCTCGCCGCGCACCGTCACGATACGGTTCGCCGCAGGCCCGAGCTTCTCCCGCAGCCTGCGCACGTGCGTATCGACGGTGCGGGTATCAATGACGTTCTCGTAACGCCAGACGTCGTGGAGCAACGTCTCGCGGCTAAGTGTCCGTCCGCGGCATTCGACCAGGGCGGCAAGGAGCTTGAATTCGGTCGTCGTCAGGTCCAAGCGTCTCCCGGAGACGGTGATCTCGAAATTGCTTTTATCGAGGCGAAACTCATCAACGACGATCAAACCGGAATGCTGCGCAGCCTTGAGACGGCGAAGCAGGTTCTGAGTTCGCAACACAATTTCCCGTGGGCTGAAGGGTTTGGTGATGTAATCATCCACACCGAGTTCCAAACCGGCGATGCGATCCGCAGGCTCGGCTTTGGCCGTCAGCATGAGCACGGGAATAGCGGCGGTTTCTGCCTGGCGTCGCAGCATCCGCAGGACCTCAGTACCGCTCATCTGTGGCAGCATGACGTCCAGGATGATCGCATCAGGAAGATGAAGGCGTGCCAGCTCCAAGGCGGTAGGTCCGTCATCCGCCGCAAGGACCGTGAAATCGGCCCGATGCAGGTGATACCTGACCAGATCGACCACGTCGGGCTCATCATCGACCACCAGAATGCTTTCGCGCATCTGTCCACCACGGTAGGGGGGACGGCTAACGCGATCAAGCAGTACAAAAAAAAGATCCGGGCTGCGCACGCCAAGGAGTAGAAGTCGAGAGAAATCGTGCGCAGACCCGAATCGCCTTAACCATTGATTTCGACAGCGGTCGCCGGAAATTCGTTCAAAGATATATTCACAATTTTGATTGGCCCGGCAGCCGAAACCTGTCCCCCTTTCATTGACCCGTCCCTTTCATGCGCCCCTGCAGAACGTGCGGCCTCGCTGAGCGGCTCAGGCCTGACCCGCCCTTGCGGCCTGTCCCCATTGAAGTGACGTGCCTCGACGCTGGAGGAAATGGGTCAGGGCCCAACGCGGAGCCGGCGGCGAACGCCCTTACCTCAGCGTCATTGCGACCTGTCCCCGTTTTGATGCCCCACCCGGCGCTGGTTGATTCGCTCCAGGCCTTGACGTGCCGATCAACGTTCCGTCCCTCTCTCCCGGACAACAATCGACACCCGCAGCCCGGGCATCGATATCGCCGTGGCGCTCGCTCCGGCCCTACTCCAAACAGACCAGCAGGTAGGCGTGCTGATTGCGCCAGACGAGCGGCACCACGTAGTTGCGTGCATTTTCCGGAAATGGAAAATCAAAGTTCTGGCCGGTCACCACCACGGGTACGGTGATCAGAAAATTCTTGCCGAACTCCTCGCGCGCGTTGCCGCTGAGGGTATTGGCGATTTCACCCGCAAGGTCGCGGATCGCGTTCTCATCCTTGGGCTCATCATGGAGTTCCGCCAGGATTTGCCGGAGAAGGTCGCTGTTGGTTGTGAAACAGACAACGCCTTTGGCTCGACCGGAAATCGAAATGATGCCGGTGTATTCAAGAAAGGGTTCAACGCGGTTCTTGACAAACGGCGGTTCGATGACCAGCGGCGACGAAGGGTCAACGGAGTGGAAGTAACGGCGTGCACAGGTGATAAAGACCTGAATGTCTTCGTCTTTCATGGGGTTAATCCGAAAGCAGGAGATGAAATGCTTCCCGCAATTCATCCGCATTGATCGGCTTGCAGAGAAAACCGCTGGCGCCCCGTTTGATGGCGTCGATGGCCGTGGCGCGATCCCGCAATGCCGAGATGATTAACACGCGTGCGGCGGGATTGATCTGCAGGATTTTGTCAAGACAGGTTAAACCGTCCATCTTGGGCATCGTGATGTCCAGGGTGACCACGTCATGGCCCTTCAGGGAGTAAAGCCGCACTGCTTCCTCCCCGTTCTCCGCCTGATCAACTTCGGTGATCTCACCCGCGCTGAGGTCGCGTTCGATCGCGCGTCGTACTACGCTTGAATCGTCTACGATAAGCAATTTCATTAGACCGGCAGTTCCACCATAAAACGCGTGTATTGCCCTGGTTTGGTCTCGACGTCAATCCTGCCGCCGAGCCAGCAAAGCAAGTCATTAACGGCGTCCAAGCCCACCCCCCTCCCACCGTCGGGTGAAGGCTCCAGCAGCGTCGTAAAGCCGGAAGCGCATAAAATGTCGATGGCCTGTTCTCGATTCAAGGTGTCCGGCGCATCCGGCGGCAGCATTTTGAGCTCAACCGCCCGTTGCCGCAGCGCCGGGAAGTTAAGCCCGGATCCGTCGTCTCGGACAGAGAAAAGCAGCAGCTTCGGGCCTTTACGACGTCCCGTTATTACGATCGAACCGGCAGGCGGCTTGTCGCGGGCCACCCGCTCCGCAGGCAGTTCGATACCATGGATTATCGCGTTGCGCACAAGTTGAGCCAGCACACTCTGAACCGGACGGCGCAGCCGGTCCGGCAAGGTCAGCAAGGCAGGTTCAACATCAAGCTTCACACAAACCTGCTTCCCGTTTCGGGCAGCAACATCAACGGCTAGGTTAGCTAGGGCACCAAAATCGCCGTCTTTGCCCGACCCCTGGTTACGACCGAATACGCCCTGCATGCTGACGAGCCGCTCAATCAAGTCGCGCGTCATCTTCACCTGGTCAAGCAAGGAGGCTAAAGCCGTGGTAATCGGGACAAAGTGCTCCCCAACCAACTGAGGGTTTTGTCTGGCAGCGCCGATCTTGTTTTCGAGTTGGTGCGCAAGCGTTTCAAAATACGAAAGCCGCAACATGGCAGCGTTTCCCTTGATCACGTGAATGGAGCGTCCGATTCGCTGCAGGAGCCGCCCGTAACGCTGTTCCCGCTCGGACAGGGATTCGGCTGAAGGCCGTGCGTGCTGTTCGGCTTCCAGGTTTTGTAATACCTCCCTGATCTCGCGGTCCGTATCTTCCAGGAAATCGGACAGAATGGCCGAATCCACATGCAGGATGCCGAACAGCATTTCAACTTCGAGCCGCGCGTTCACCTGATTTTCGCGGATCTGACGGCCAAGGGAAATCCGTGAGGTCGCGTCGACCACAGTCACCATGATCTGACTGATCTGCCCGGCTTCCAACACCCGGTTAAAGCAGAACTCGAGGAATTTAGTCCGGGGTCGCCCGCCTTTGTCGCAAAAATGAAACTCAACTTCATTCAGCGGGTTAGTCTGCCGGATCAGTTTCTCTTTCACGCGCGGGTTTAACAAAAGTTCAAGGTAACTTTCGGCCGCGGCAAGTTCGTCTGTCGATAAAACCGCCCATGACCACTGTCCGGGAACGGGCCGGATCAGGTCAAGGAAGTTGAGACCTACAATTTTACGATGAAAGATCTCTTCCGTGGCGTGAGAGTAGCCCGGCTGGATGGTAAGTTTTCGATCAAGCAGGAACAATCCCTCATTAACCGTCTCGAAAATCTTCCGCATCTGGCGTCCATGATCTTCGATCTGGTCGATCATGTGGTTGAAACGTTCCGCCAGAAACCCGATCTCGTCCGTGCTTGAGATTGGGGTGCGGGCCGAGAGGTCGCCGGCGCCGATCTTCTCGGCTGTCGCCACCAATTGCGCAATCGGGTGTGACAAGATCTGTGCAAAGACCAGGGTGCTGCCAATCGCCAGAACGAGAATCGCGGCGCCTCCGCAGGCAATCAACCGGGTCAGGCGAGCGGCCGGCGCAAAAGCTTCTCCCGTGTCGATCCGGATCACGAGTCCCCAGTTGAGCTCCGGGATTGGCAAGGGTGCATACACGCCGAGGGATTCATGACCCAGTTCATCATAAAAGGTGACCTCACCCTCATTGTTTGGGTTATTACCGGAAAAGATGTTTTCGACCGCGGCATTGGAAAGCGGGGCCGTCAGGAGCGACGTTTGGAAGCTTCTCAGACCGTCAGGCGTGTAAGTCTCGGCACGATACCGGGCAGGGAGGCGGTCGGCAAAACGGGACTCGGTGCGCAATCGCCGATCCGCCCCGACGATATACGCTTCACCGGAACGCCCCAGCCCGACCTGCTGCCAATGACGATCGAACGTCACCAAGTCAGTGAATGAGACGCTGGAGATTTCGTGCACCAGCACGCCCATGCGGCTGCCTAAACGGTTGGTAATCGGCGCGCCGAAAAACATCATTGCCGCGTTATACGCCGCCGGGTACTTCGCCAGATCACTCACCACCACGTGGTTAGTGCTGCCGCGATTCGCTTCCGTGAGTGGAACGTACCATGCGCCCAGGAAGATGCGCTTGAGGCTGGCCTGATTCTGCCAGCCCTTGAACACGTTGGTGCCGAAGTCCCAACTCTTCTTGAACGAGTAAATAACGTTGCCGAGATCGTCCACAAGGAGCAGGTCGTCGTACCGGTTGCGCTGGACCACGGATTGAAATGACTCGTGATACCGGTCCATGGCGCGTGCGAACATGGTTTTGGCAAAAGCTGAACGGAAAGTGGGTGCGAGCGCAGTGTTGGCCGCAATCTCATCGGACGTGTTGTTGAGGTATTTGTGATCGATCGAGGCAGGATTCTTTAAAAAGTAAACGTACTGCAGCACCAAGCCTTCCCGGCTCACATCCGCAAAGGTTCCATAATCCGGCGCTTCACCGCCGGGAAGGCTCAGGGCCGCAAGGAGATGATTCCGGTAAGCTTCGTTCAACTCCGTTCTGATCTGATCAAAAAACGCCTGATCAACTCTGAAACCGCCGGCCGCCAAATCGTCCAGCAAATGTTCGTAGCCGGCCGCAAGCTCGGAAATGGCATACCGGCAGGTTTGCATTTCGGCTTGCGTCGCGATGCTGCGCCGGGCGGTATCAATGGCGGTATTGATGGTCTCAGCCAGCGACCGCCGCAGCGAGCGGAAGCCCTCCAGACGCGTCGTTCGCAACGACACGGCCGAAAGAAAGAATGCCGTGGTGGTGAGTGCCACCAGGATGAAGCTGCAGATCGCCGCGGTAAAAAACAGCAGCTTGAAGCGGATCGTCAACCCGCGAGAGGGTAAACTCGCAAAGGTTAACTGCTCCTCCCTGGATCTCGCTCCGGCCATCAGCGTGTTGATCGATCTATCGGCTTGGCAGGCCGATCTGTTGAGTCGGAACCAGTCTACCGTGAGAGATTTGCGTGAGAAAAACCGCATAATTCCTCTGCTGGAGGTTCCCGTCGAAGCCAAACATTAATGGGCCACAGGTAAAGATTCCGTTTGCAAGGCCGTTGATCAAGGCCGGACCCGCGTTTTGCAGGGCCGCAACGAAAACGCGCGCACCGGCATAGCCTTCCAAACTCGCGTGCGTGAACTGCCTGTACCCTCGGACGATCATATCCGCCTGGTAATCCCGGACCAGCTCCGAACCTGAGCCCGGAGGAAACGGCATTACCTGCGATCCGATCACGCCCCCGGCGCGAGGCCCCGGCACACGTTGCACGTATTCCAGGTCAACGTTTGATGCACAGCATAAAATCAGGGGGCGGCCGGCTTGCCTCCGGGCATACCGGATCAAATGCGCGCATGCCGCATCCGCGCCGAACAGGATGACGGCCTCAGGGTCTCCGTCCATAACCCGGCTAAACGCTTCCTGTACTTCCACCGTGTTCCGAACGTAATCACCTTCAGACACCATCTGCAACGAATGCGCGGATAAAGCGGCCCGCAGTACACAAATGTTGAGCAACAGCAGCAACCCGCAAAACTGAATTCGGGCGTAAACAGGTCCAATACGGTAAACGCAATTACGCAATCTGATTCCTGTCTTTTTGCCTTCGCCTTCGGATTTTGTCAAAGCTAACGCAATACGGCGCAAAATCTGCTCTCCCGTGAAAGATCTTCCCGGATTTCGACCCTCCGACTCAGCGTGGCGATGCCCGGCGGCAACTGGGCGGCGCGGGTCGAGCCGCGCATGTCATTTCCTGAAATCATCGGTTCGGCGGCCGTGCTCCTCGCCCAGAGCGCGGCCGTGTGTCTAACGTGCATCCGCGGCGTAAACCGGGTTCGCCGTAAAATCCACTTGGCGAAAAACGAACTTAGGCTACTCTAGCCCTCTGCCAGAATGGTGGTCGTAGCTCAACGGTAGAGCCCTGGATTGTGGTTCCAGTTGTTGCGGGTTCGAATCCCGTCGGCCACCCCAGGCAACCCTCAGAATGGCCCGCTAACCGGTGATACCGGAAGCAAATATTGGCCGGGGCGGCTGCTTATTATTTCCGGTTTCAGCGGCCAGGCCGCCCGGGGTAAAGAGTCGAGCAATTCCCACAAACCCCGACGGCCGTACTTGCCGGCGTACGGAAATCGGTAGCGCGGTCGGCCTCAGGCGGCGCTTTTGAGGCGGAGGGGCTCGCCGCGGGGCAGGTGTGGTCCTCGCTCAGGTCAGAAACCGCCGTCGGGGTCTGTCCCTGTTTGCGGACCGGACCTGGCATTGTGGCCTGTCCCCGTTGGGATTGTCGGCAAGAGTCCCACCCCGTTAGGCCGGGGTTTTGAGCTGGAATGGCTCTCCGACTGTGGACGCGTATCGGTCCGGGTTGGTCACCATGTCCTGCGCCAACGCCCCCTGTGCTTGGGCATTGGCGCCGTTCATGAAAATGGCCCCTTGCATCCGTTCGGCGCCGCCGCCAGTGGCAGCGGCCCTGGCCAGCAGGTTCCAAACCCCGGCCAGGAGATTGCCCACGTCCTTCAAGAAGCCGACCGAGGCTTCGCCCGGAGATTAGCCAGCCGCGGCCACGCTCGCTAAACCAGTTGCCCGCCGCTTGCAGAAAGGCCTGTTCCTGCGGTGTCTAGCGCTTGCACGGGGGGAGGTTGCCTCGGATGTGGCCGGAAAGCGGACCGGCGCCTATTTTGGATCCCTACGTCAACTGAGAATGGCCAGACTCGAGGCTAGTCGTCGATGGGACGAGCATGATCTCCTTTCCTTTCATCTTGGGCGGTTCGATCCCGTAAGTCATATGGGCCCATACTGACCGTTGCGGCCGGTTGTCAAGGACTTCGCCACCCACCAGTATCTTACTTCGCTGTATTCCGTCGACCATGATGTCGGCCCAGCCTTTTGCTTCCGCACCGTCGAAGTGAATCAATTCTCCCGTGAAAACCAGCTTGTCTCCGATGACGAACACGTCGTCAACGTGCATTTCGAAATTTGCACTCACAGACCCATGTCCTTTAGGGGCCATTGAACCAAAGCGACGCGCGGCCACGCTCAGCTTTCGATTTCGACTCCCGGCCACTTATTGGTTCCGAACGGACCTTTTGAGCTTAGTCAAGACCCAAAAACGCTCTCGGGAGAAAGGCTAAAACGGCCATTTATTGGTTCCGGCAGGCGGCCAATTCAAAGTTCCGGTCTCAACCGGTGATACCGGAAGCAGTTAATGGCCGGGGCGGCTGCTTATTATTTCCGGTTTCAGCGGCCAGGCCGCCCGGGGTAAAGGGTCGAGCAATTCCCACAAACCCGGACGGCCGTACTTGCCGGCGTACGGAAATCGGTAGCGCGATCGCCCTCAGGCAGCGCCTTTGAGGCGGAGAGGTTTGCCGAGTGGATGGCGGGTTCATTTTTCCCCGACAAAGACTTCTCGCGCCGTTTCCAACCGGAGATCTTCCACACGCTCGCGCTGTTGCTGGGCCCGCCGCTTCAGCAGGTCGAGGTCCACCCCTTGCAACGGTGGCACGCCCGGGGCCACCGCCGCCAAGGCATTCCAGAGGGTCCGTTTGCCCTCAATGCCCAAAGAAAGCGCCTCGAGGGCTTCAAAGCGGCCCATCGCGCCGCCGCCCGCACCTTCCAAGAGTAGTTTGATCCGGGCAAGCTTTTCGCCCAACCATACTCCCGTGTTGCGGATCGGGCTTTCCGGGGAGCCAAACCGGCGAATGATGCCCTCCAGGGCCTGGCGGTCTTCAACGATTTCCTCACGCAATTTTCTAAACACTGGCTCAAGGGGCGTTCCGGCATGGGTGGAAATAAGGTGCTCGAGCAGTTCCAGGGCACCGGTCGAGGCCGCCAGGTGATCCTTCAAGTAGGTCAGCAAATGCTTCGGGTTCACATTCAGAAGTTCGCACTTACCGGCGGTGAGGTCAGAAGGTGGTGACACCTTTTTGAGGGCGATCTCTGCCAGACCAGTCGCGCGGCGCGCTACTGCCCTTGGATCCGTTTGGCGCGTTGTTCCTCACGCCGGGGGCCTGCGAGCTACATTCCCGGCAGGCGGCCGGTCCAAAGATTCCGGTTTCTCGCAGGCGTATGACCGGTTCCAAGCCGTGCTGCACGCCCGGTCTAATCGGCATCATACGACGACCACCTTCTGATCTCCTGTTCGGTGATCTGGCACCGGCCGGTGGTGCGGGCATCAACCAATCCCCAGGCAGAAATGTCCGTTTCGTATTGCCGCTTGGACAGGAGCGTTCCGTTGCAGAGCGGCTCCGAGGCTTGTGGCGGGCGCAACCAGGTTTCCGCCAATGCGGCCCGGATCCCGGCTGGAATCGACCCGGCACGAAACGGGTAAGCGTATTGAAACATCGCGAGTAACGAAAGAAGCAGCCCCTTGTCGTCGCTGAACCAGTCAAGGAGGCGATCCCAGTCAAGGTAATCGACTTGCCGGAACAGCAGGTGCAGGATGTCATGCCCGTCAAAACGTTCCCGTTCCATCACGAAGGCTTTCATGCGGATGAGGTCTTCGGACCGTACAATGTTTACGGAGCAGCCAAATATCTGCACCGTGGCTACCCCCTCGAACCAACTGGAATCGATCGAGCATACCCCGTTGGAACCGCGGAAGATAAAATCTACCAGTGCATCATCCGATTTAACCTTGGCTAACCAGTGTGGAAAGGTAAGCTCGGTGGCAAATCCCCGTTCGCGAAGGTGATCCAGAATGGGCTGAATCGTTTCAGGCTGCAGGAAGATGTCGAGATCTTTTGTATCCCGCCAGATATCGGTATAAAACCCGAACGCCAATGCACCGCCGATAAGAAAAGGGAGGTCGGTCTCCGCCACGGCACCGACCACCGCTTCGTAAAATGCCCGGCGCTTGGGTGACAGCTGCAACTTGCCAAATTCGGGGTAGGCGCCAGCCTCCATATACGCACATATTCGAAGGTGGGCACGAACACGGATTGATGGAGCCTGGAAACGGACAGCATTTGAGGGTGGCTGCGTTGGCGGACCTGCATTACACGAAGGATGCCAAGGGTACGGCGGCGGAGCTTTTTCACGAAATTGCGGAGAAAGCCGACGTCTGCGTCTTATGCGGCGACCTGACCGACTACGGCTTGCCGGAAGAAGGGGAAGTGCTGCTTGCAGATTTGAAGCCGGTGCTGGCCAAGCCCTGCCTGGCGGTTCTGGGAAACCACGATTTCGAATCCGACGCCGCGGATAAGCTCACCGAGCTTTTTCTCCGGAGCGGAATTCACCTTCTTAATGGAGAAGCGATCGAGATTAACGGGGTCGGCTTCGCCGGGGTTCCCGGATTTGGCGGTGGGTTTGGGAAAAGCACGTTGAATGCCTGGGGGGAAAAGGTCATCAAGGAATTCGTGCGCGAGGCGGTCGACCAATCGCTCCGGCTCGAACGGGCGCTCGCCCGGCTTAAGACACCGAATAAAATCGCGGTTCTGCACTACGCACCGATTCGCGCGACCGTCATGGGTGAGAACCCGGAGATTTTTCCGTTTCTCGGCACGACCCGTTTGGAAGAGGCGATTGACCGGTATGACGCTTGCATTGCACTGCATGGGCATGCACACAACGGCCAACTACACGGCAAAACCATGAGAGGCGCAGACGTCTACAATGTCGCCATACCCGTGTTGCGGCGTGAGAACACGAACGCACGGCCGTACCGGTTGCTGGAGATTCCCGTGACTCAGCCCCTGCGCTGACCGGGGCTATGCTCCCGCCGGAGGCGCGCCGCGGCGACCCATGATGGAAACATGGAAGCAAGGTGCAGGCGACAAAAGCCACAGGCCGATGAATCTTGACAAGAGATCCGCGGCGATATTGAAGGAGGCATACAAAAGCCGCCTAAACCTTAAATCGGACATTACCAAATGCTACACATTATCTGGTCCATCATCGTGGGGTTCATCGTCGGAGCGATCGCGAGTGCAATCATGCATACCCACTTCGGCTTTATCGGCACCACCATTTTGGGTATCGTGGGCTCAGTGGTCGGAGGGCTGATTGCCCGACTCTTCTCCAGGCCGGCGGAAGGAGAAGCGTTTCATCCGGCCGGATTCATCATGTCGATCATCGGCGCGATTGTCGTGGTCTTCATCGTCTCCCGATTCGCGTAACGAGGGAACCCGTCCAGGTTTTCTGCCGGCGGCGCGGCCTTCTGTCTGCTGCAACCTTCTTAAGTCGCCCCTTACCCGGGCGGCTGCGGGATGTACAGCGTGGCTTTGGCCCCCGAGAAACCGAGGCACAAAGAAGCGGAGCAAATCCGGGCACTTCAACCATCCCGTCTTTGCTCCGCAGGCCAACTTGACTCTAGCGGGCGTGCTCTGCTTTCAGGTCCACCCGGCGCCCACGTAAGCAGGCAGTTCCAAACCAATTCGCTTTGGCCGGGCTAATGGCGGTAGAAGCCGTGCCCGTAGTAACCGCGCCCATAAAATCCCCGGCCGTAAAAACCTCGGCCGTAGTAGCCGTGGTGCCAATACGGGCGATAGTAACCGTAGTAACCGCCGTAAAACGGGTAAGAGTAGCCGTACCAGTAGGGGTACGGTCCATAGGGATAAGGTCCATAGGGATAAGGTCCGTAGTAGGCCGGCAGCCCAACCCCAAATACCACGTGCACTCCCGCACGAGCCGGCGCCAGCCCCGCGAACAAAAGCACGCACGCAATCAGCGCAGGAACGATAAACTTTTTCATATACAAAACGACGGCTTAACCTTGACAGGCAATCATACCATATCACCGGGTTGCCTTCATCTTGTTGACGAGGTTTTTCCTTAAATAATTTGAGAAAATCCGTGAGCCACGCGCGAGGTATGAGACTTCACCCTTGACGGAACCTGCTCCCGGACGCATTTTTCCCGCTCTTTTTAAAGGAGCCGCTATGTCCAGAGTTTGCAGCATTACCGGAGCCAAGCCTTCAAGAGGCCACGTCATTCATCGCCGCGGTCTCGCGAAGAAAAAAGGGGGGGTCGGCCAGCACGTCACGGCGAATACCCCGCGGATGTTTATCCCGAACCTGAAGGTGCGCCGCCTCTGGGTACCGGAGCTCAACCGGTTTGTCACCGTTAAACTCAGCACCCGCGCCCTCAAGACGATTGCGAAGAACGGGGCGTACCGGACCCTAAAAAAGGCCGGTGTAATCTAAGCGGCATGGCGCAACACAAAATCATTCCGGTAAGCGTATTGACCGGCTTTCTGGGGGCGGGAAAAACCACGCTCCTTAATCACATCCTCAAAGGGCAATCGCAGTACCGTTTCGGCGTCCTCATCAACGAAGTCGGCGCGATCGGCATTGACGGGCAACTGGTCGAGACTCAGACCGAGGACGTGGTTGAAATGAGCAACGGTTGCATCTGCTGCACCGTTCGCAAGGATCTGGTTAAAGGCGTGCAGAAGCTGCTTAAACGCGAAAACCTCGACTACATCCTCATTGAGACGACCGGCGTGGCCGATCCAGGTCCGGTTGCGCAGACTTTCCTGAACATCCCTCAGCTTCAACAATACGCGCGTCTGGATGCGATCATCACGCTGGTTGATGCCGAGAACATCCTGTCGCAACTGCGTGAGACCAAGGTAGCGCACGAACAAATTGCGCTGGCCGATTTCGTATTGCTGAACAAGGTGGATCTTGTCAGCCCCGAACGGCTCGAAGCAGTCGAAGCGGCCATCACCGAACTGAATCCGCAAGCACGGATCTTCCGCACGGAACAGTCCAAAGTGAACCTGAATGAGCTTCTGGACATCAACGCTTTCGACCTGGACCGTAAACTGGCCGTCGCACCGGAACTGCTGAACGAGTACCGTGCAAGCACCCATGCCGATATTCAGTCCACGGCTTACCAGTTTGACCAACCCTTTGACCTCTCGCGCCTGGAAGAGGTCTTGAACGCCATCTCGGAGAAAAGCCGCGTGTTCCGGTCCAAAGGCATTCTATGGATTGAGGGGACGCCCCGCCGGGCGGTTTTTCACGGCGTAAACAACCGGTTCACCATCTATTGGGACCGGCTTTGGGAAAAGCAGGAGACGCGGTCGAGCCAACTGGTATTTATTGGCAAGGACCTCGAGGTCGACGGCATCCGGCAGGATCTGGCGCGTTGTCTGGCCTGATCCGGCCTGATAAACGGCCGGCGGGGCGCCCGGAAAGAGGGGGTCAGCCGGTCTGGTGAGGCGATTCCAACAGGTCTGCCACGTCCGGAGCATGTAAACGCAGGAAAGCGCGTTGCCGTTCGATAAGCCCCTGAATCGCCTTTCCTCCGGCGGCGAGCATGGCAAGGAGTTGCTCGTGGCTGAAACTGCTTTCCTCGCCGGCCCCTTGCACTTCGACGAACTCGCTGCGACTCGTCATCACAAGGTTCAGGTCCACGCTCGCGGCTCGATCCTCCTCATAATCGAGGTCGACCAGCGCCCTACCCTGAATAATCCCCACGCTGATAGCTGCAACCAAGCATCGCACCGGCCAGGCCGGCAGGGACTGAGTCCCACGAAGCCGGGCGCACGCAAGGGTTACGGCCAGCGAAGCGCCGGTAATGGCGGCCGTGCGGGTTCCGCCGTCAGCCTGGAGCACGTCGCAGTCGATCCAGAGTGTGCGCTCGCCCAAGGCATCCAGGTCAACCGCCGTCCGTAAGGCGCGCCCGATCAGCCGCTGGATTTCCGTGCTGCGTCCATCGAGCTTGCCTCTGGCAATATCGCGCGGGCGCCGCGCCAATGTCGAGTAGGGCAGCATCGAATATTCCGCCGTGATCCATCCGCCGGCAACGCGCTGGTCCTTCATCCATCGGGGGACGCTTTCCTCAAAAGTAGCGGCGCAGATCACCTGCGTCCGGCCGGTGCCGATCAGCACCGAACCGTGCGCGTGCGGAGCGATGCCGGCCTGCAGCCGTAATTCGCGCGACTCGTCCGCTGGCCGTCCATCGCGACGCGACAAGGGTTGTTCTGCGGAATCGGACATGGAGTGATGGAGTGTCGGGTGTCGGGTGTCGGGTGTCGGGTGAAGTTCGGGGTTCGGTCACACGGCGGCCGCAGCGGGTTTGGCGGTCACGGCGTAAGAGGTTCACACGGCGAACACGGCGGGAAGAAGGGGGAAAGAGTTCGGAGTTCGGAGCGGCATGATGGGTGCGGAATGCAGGTGTCAAACGCCGGATGGGTGGATCTTTTTCTGCGTACTTCTGCGTGTTCTGCGGATGATTTAATCTTCTCGCCGTGTAAGCTTGACCCTCGGGGGAGATCGGACCCGGTTCTACGACGCCTTTGCACTCCGAGCGCCAAACCCCGAGCTCCGAACTCTTCCTCTTTTCGCCGTGGTCGCCGTGACCCGCCGTGTGAACCTCTTTCGCTGTGACCGCCGAACCCGCTGCGGCCGCCGTGTGACCTTAATCTGTGTCAATCTGTGTAATCTGTGGATGCTTTCTCTTTTCTGCGTACTTCTGCGTGTTCTGCGGATGATTTAATCCTCTCGCCGTGGGCGCCGTGCCCGCCGTGTGACGGTGGGCCGTTGACGTCCGCGGCGGACCGGTTGATGATCGCCGTTGCCGTTTATGCCAATGGTGAGAGTCCGAGTGCCCGCTTCCACGTCGAACCTGGGTCCAGGCTTTGATTGCCTGGGGCTTGCGCTGGAACTTTACAATGAGGTAAGCGTCGAGCCCGCGGCGGAAACGCTGGCCTCGCCCTTTATGGAGGCGGCGGCCCAGGCCTTTTTCGCCGCGAGCGGCGCGATGCCGTTTCCGTTTCGGGTCGAAGTTCGAGGCGACGTACCTTCGGCGCGCGGTCTGGGCAGCAGCGTGACGGTGCGTCTGGGGGTATTGATGGCGTTGAATCGCCTTTGCGGCGAAACGCTGGACCAGCAGCGCCTCTTTGAGCTTGGCGCCCGGCTCGAGGGCCACCCGGACAACGCGGCGGCGGCGTGCTTCGGCGGATTCACGGTGGTACAGAAGCGCGGGGGCCACCTCAGCCAGGTGCTCCGGTATGACGTCGATCCCGCACTGAAAGTGGTCTTGTGCGTGCCGGATTTTGAAATCCAGACGGCCGAAGCCCGCAAGGTTCTGCCTTCGACCTACCGGCGCGAAGAGGTGATCGACAACCTGGCGGGCATCGCCGCCGTGGTGGCGGCGTTTGTCTCGCGCAACTACCGGATCCTGCGTGGAGCTTTTACAGATCAGCTGCATCAGCCATACCGCCAGACGCTCATTCCTTTTCTGCCGGAGGTGATTGCCGCCGGGGTCAAGGCGGGTGCGCTCGGCGGGTTCCTGAGCGGTTCCGGTTCGACCATTGCGTGCCTGACGCTGACCCGCGAACGGGAGGTCGCCGAGGCCATGCTGGCCGCAACACCGGGCCGTGCGGCTTTTACCTGTACCGTGGGCGTCGATAACGCCGGCGCGAAGTTAACCAATGGTTAGATGAGGCGCTGGCTGGACGAATTAGAGCAATACGCCATCGACGTCATCCTGGAGCGGCGTCATGGGGTGCGCGCGTCTTTACTCCGGGCAACGCTGCATGCGTTATCCTTCCTGTACCTGACGATCGTGCAGTTGCGGCTGTTCCTGTACCGCAAACGGATCCTGCGTGAACGCCAACTCGGGTGCCTGGTCATCAGCATCGGCAACCTCACCGTGGGCGGAACAGGAAAAACGCCGGTCGTTGAGAAGTTCGCCCGAGCCCTGCAGAAGGGAGGGCGCCGCGTTGCCATCCTGAGTCGCGGCTACAAAAGCGTGGACAACCGCAAGAAGCGGAAGTGGTGGCACAAGCTGCTTCGCAAGGGTACCGACCAACCGCCCCGGATGGTTTCTGATGGCGAGAAAGTGCTGCTCGACGCGACCAGTTCCGGTGACGAACCGTACATGCTGGCGACCAACCTGGCCGGCGTGGCCGTCGTGGTGGATAAAGACCGGGTGAAGGCGGGGCTCCACGCCATCAGGGCGCTCGACGTCGACACGCTTCTTCTCGATGACGGTCTGCAGTACCTGGACCTGAAGCATCGTCTCGATATCGTGCTGATCGACCGGCAGGCGCCTTTCGGCAACGAGTTCCTGCTGCCGCGTGGAACCTTACGTGAGCCGCCACAAAACCTTCGCCGTGCGAGTTATATCTTCATTACCAAGTGCGACGGCCGCTCTAATGCCGACCTGATCCAGCGGATACGCCGGTACAATCGCACCGCTGAAATCATCGAGTGTACCCACCAACCGCTCTACCTCCGGCACGTCTACAAGGATGAACGCCTGCCGCTGGATTACCTTAGAGGCTTGTACATCGGGGCTTTATCCGGCATTGCGGCGCCCGAGAGCTTTGAGAACGGTTTGCGCAGCCTGGGCGCCAACATCGAACTGTCCCGACACTTTGCCGACCACCACCGGTACACGGAAAAGGAACTTGGCGCCTTTTTTCAGCGGTGCGTGCGCCGCGACGTAAACGCAGTCATCACCACCGAGAAAGATGCCGTCCGGTTTCCGATGATCGAGCCCGTTCCCCTACCGGTTTATTACCTGCGCGTGGAGATCGAAATCCTCGGCGGACACGAGACCTGGGAACAGTGCGTGCAACGGATCTGCCAGCCATTCGGTACGGGCCATGCAGGGCTTGCCCCCTGGGCGGGTCGCGTCCCCGAACGGGAAGGCATCGTCACCGAATGATCAATTCCCGCCAAAATCGTTGAGCATTAAACGAGCGAGGGTAGCCGTTGTCTGACCTAAATACCTTTCATGTCTACACGGCCCAGCAAATTACGAATCGGCGTGATAGGCGCCGGCAACATCGTCAAGTCCCGGCACCTGCCCGCGCTCAAACAGATCCCGGACGTATCGGTGGTGGCGGTCTGCAACTCAACCTACGAGAGCGCGGAGGCGTTCTGCCGGGAGTTCGCGCCCGAGGCCGTCCCTTACGGCAACTGGGCCGAACTTCTGGCCGATTCGGATGCGGACGTTGTGTGGATCGGGACGCCGCCCTACCTTCATGCCACGATCGCGATCTCAGCGCTTGAGGCCGGCAAGCACGTGTTCTGCCAGGCGCGGATGGCGATGAACCTGAGTGAAGCTGAAGAGATGTACGTGGCCGCCCAACGCCACCCGCACCTGGTGACCATGGTGTGCCCTCCCCGGCGCGGGCTGCGGGGGTCGCTTTTCATGCAGAAACTGCTCGCCGAGGAGTACCCGGGACGCACGCACCATCTTCGGTTGCAAAGCCTCGCGGACACTTTCATCGACCCGGATGCGCCTCCCCATTGGCGGCAGCGTGACGAGTTGTCCGGCCTCAACGTGCTGACCCTGGGCATTTACGCCGAGGTCGTCCAACGCTGGTTCGGTCCCATCACCCGGGTCTTTGCGCATGCCAAGACGATCAACCCGATTCGTCAGGGCTATGAAATCCGGGTCCCGGACATGGTCACGGTACTTTGCCGTTTTTCCAACGGAATGGAGGGGGTGATGGAATTCAGCGGGATCGCTCCTTTTGCCGGTCCTGACCGCCTGGAGGTGTACGGCCACGAAGGCATGCTGGCTTATGATTTCGCTCACGACGAAATCTACGGGGGCCGCCTCGGTGACGGCTCCGCCAAGCGGATTCCGATCCCACCGGAACTCGAGCGGTCCTGGAGCGTTGAAGAAAATTTCATCGCGGCCGTGAGGGCGCCCGGTCACATCCTCCCTCAGCCCGGCTTCGGCGAGGGCGTTCAATACATGCAGGTGGTGCAGGCCGTCGCCGACTCGATCGAGCAAGGCAGAGAAATCGAGATCAGGTAGCTGGCCTGACCGCGACCGGCACCATGACGGCGTCGCGCATCCCGTGCACGATCTTTTTGTCTGCGGGAACAACCGTCGCCAGAATGCCGCCGAGGCGGATATCGTCCTCCGACGCCACAAAGTAATAAGGACAGAGCCGAACCCGGCCCCGGAAGGTGCTGAAAGTCCCGGTGGCAGCCTGATACATCGATTGCTCAAAAAGCCGTCCCCGGTGAAACCGTTGCAGGATGAACGGCTGAATCGGAAAGGATGCCTTGGCTTCATCGATCAGCCGGGCCCATTCGGCCTGGGGCAAATCAGTCCCTACGTAAACGCCGCGGCTTCCCCAGGCGCGTTCGGAAAAGCCGCTGACTTTCAGCACGAAGTCGCGCTGCTTGTGGCTGAAATGCTTTAACTCGTCCCATTGCTGAATGCATAACCAGGGAATCACCGCGTGGTGCGGAATCGGCGCCGGGTCCACCACCCAGGTTTTGGGGATCATGGACTGCAGCTTGCGAAAATGCCGCTCACTCAGTTCCCGGATCCAGAACTCCTGTAGCGGGTGCGACCAGAAGAGCGCGAACCAGAGTTTCTCCTCCAGGTAAGGTTTAAGCGGCGGCGTGATCTGCAGGCTTCCCGCGCGCGCCGCGTCCAAAAGGGTCGTCGTGGACGGCAGGTTCGGTAAATCGAACAGTTCGAAAAACCGGTATACCGGCGTCCCTGAACGAAAATCCCACGTCTCCGCCGCCTGCACGTCCCAATGGGGACCAAACCGGGCATTCAGCTCCCGCTGCAGCCACCGCATTTCGGGCCGGTAAGTGGCTGCCTCTTCCGAGACGACGACGGTTCCCCCATGCGGCAGGATCGAATGGAAGCCCTCCACCATGCCGTCGCGGCCGCCGACGACGTCAAAGCCAAGGTCGGCGTACACCTGGTTAAGCCAGCCGGTCAGCCCGATACCTCCCGGTACCGAATCCAGCTCCGAAATAATCACCCCTTCCTGGGTCAGGATGATGTCCGGCCGGATAACGCGCGGCAGATCCCCCCGTGCGGTCGTCCACAAATCGCGCAAAACCTCCGGCTTGCCCGCATCCAGGTACTCGGCGATCCAGGCCGGCTTTTTTCCCCGGCGGGACTGCTGGTACAGGAGATTGGCCGCGCGGACGAATTTGAAAAGCCAATGCCCCAGCCGTTCAAGGTAATCGGCCAAAGCGGGCTCGATAAAAAAAGGGTCCGGCCCGATGTTCCATTCCTTGTCGGCAAAGAGGCCCTCTTTAGGAAACCTTTGCTGAATCGCCGTGACTCGCTCCTGGGCGGTATTCATTGCTTCTGTTTATCTTCGATTCGGGATGCGCCGGCCGGCTGTCAGGACAAGATCTTAAGCGCCTGCCGGATAAGCGTTTCGGTGTCCGCGTCCGCAGCGGCGGCCTGCGCCTGGCGCAACGCCTTTTGCACTTCCACCTGTTTAAAGCCTAACGAGAGCAGGGCCATGAGCGCGTCATCCACTCGCTGGTCGGTTTTTCCTTCCGCAGCGGCCTCCCAGGCGGCAGCGACGCCGACCTTATCCTTCAGCTCCAGCACGATGCGTTCGGCCGTCTTTTTGCCGACACCCTTGACCCGGGCCAGGAGGTTCACCTCGCCCCGGGCGACCGCGCTTTTGAAACTGCTGACCGACATGCCGCTCAACACGGCCAGTGCCATCTTGGGCCCGACGCCACTCACGTGCTGGAGCAACAGCAGAAACAAATCGCGCTCCTGAGCCGTCAGAAAGCCATACAACTGGTGCGCATCCTCCCTGACGACCAGGTGCGTCAGGAGACGCACCCGGTGATTCACCGGCGGAAGCTGGTTGAAACTTGAGAGTGGAACCTGCACCGAATACCCTAGGCCATTAACGGAAATCACAACCCGAGTAGGCAGAGCTTCAACGAGATCGCCCTCGACAAACGCTATCATGTCCGGCATTAGAAGTAACTTGGCTCCGCGAAACTGCAAACCGGGACCATTCTACCGCCGGCGTTTTCTCCTGAGCCTCCTGGTCGCGGGCAGCTTTTTTTGGGCGCCCGAAGCGCTGTGGGCTGACCTTATAGCCATCATTCAACCCGCCTTTTACCACCAGCCAGGCCAGCAGCCCATTCGCGGCTCGACCAGGACGGTGGTGGCCTATTACGACCTCGACCCGGACAAGGGACTCACGCCCTGCCCTGCCACCGACGAAGCAGGCGCACAAGCCCGGGCCGCCGCGGCGCAGGAGGCGGCTCGACGGCTGGCCGCAACCCTCCGGCCGGAAGTGGTCCGGGACGCCAAAGGGGTGCTCAGCGCGCTCGAGTTCCACAGCCCCAACGCGGCCCTGAGCTCCGTCCTGCTCCTGCCGGAAACCTGGAACCGTTACTCCCAGGCGCTCGGCCCGGATTGCCTGGCAGCCGTTCCGAACCGTGAAACCTTGCTGCTCTTTCCCCGGCTCGGGGGCAACCTGCGCAGTTTCTCGGTAGAAGTACTTGGCCGTTACCGGAATCATCCGTACCCGGGCTCGACCGAGGTGCTCGAGTGCAGCAACGGCGTTTTAAGGGCAGTGCACGATTTTGCGGCTGATTTCGTCGATTGAGACCTGCTTTATAAAAATATCATAGTTGCAGATCAATTTTGCAAGAATATGCGCGTTTGGACGGCGGAAGACGGCACAAGATCCTTCCAAATTCTTCAAAAAATCAGTTTTAATGCTCGTCGGCGCAACAGGGACGTCATACAAAGAGGTTTTATACCCGTATTTTGACGTATCGCCTCAACCCTGAATCTGCCTGTCGCACGCCCTCACCGACCTTTCACATGAGGATCTTTGACCGTATCCTGGTTTTTGCTGCCGCTTCCCTGCTGAGCTTCCCGGCGGTCGGCCACACGCAAAACCTGGCCGTCAGTTTACCCGGGAGCGCAACGCTGTTCCGTCCGCAAACTGATGTCCTCCAGGAGGGCAATTTTACGAGTTTGCCTTTTCGGGCGTCAATTTACGGCAATGTCGGCTACGATGACAACATCTACGATACCCACTCCGACCGGAAGGGAAGCGGCTTCAACTCTGTAGGCGTAAACCTCGGCACCCAGATCGCCAATCCGAGGACCCGGCTGGACGCGCTTCTGTCCGCCGGCATTGTGGCATACTGGGACCGCCCGGGGCATACTATCTCGCCGGACATCACCTTAAACCTTGATTTCACCCACCAGTTCAGCCCCCGGGCCATGATCGGGGTTTCGTCGTTCATGACGTACCAGAACCAACCCGACGTGGTCCTGGGCCTCAATCAAGCCAATAACGTCAGCAATTACTTTTTCAGCGCGAACACGGTCGCCTTCGGCTATCAGTGGACGCGCCGCTTCTCCACGGTGACCAGCTACACCCTGGAGACGCTGTTCTATGACAACGGCGTCGCGGCCCATGACGATGACTGGCTTCAGCACATCTTTGCGCAGCAGTTCCGTTTTCTGGTGCTGCCGATGATTAACGCCGTGGCGGAATACCGGTTCGGGTACGTCGATTACCTCTATCTCGACAACAACTCCTATTCGCATTACCTCCTCGGCGGAATAGACGCCACGCTGAGCCCGCGGCTTGAATTCGGGTTTCGCGCGGGGGCCGAATTCCGGCACCTTGAAGGGCCGGAAGGGGGCGACGTAAGTTACCCGTACTTTGAGTCGACCCTTGCGTACAGGTACCAGCCGGGGTCAACCGTCCAATGGTACAATCGTTTCGGCCTTGAACAGCCTGACCTGGCTGGTCCCGGCTATCGTAAGACGTTCCGGACCGGCGTCAGGGTAATCCATCAGTTCGGCGAAAAATTGCGGGGCATTGCCGCGGGCTATTATTCCTGGAACGAGTACCACGTGGGTCCCACCTTCACGGAAGACGTCGTCGACCTGACCTTGCAGACTTCCTACCAGTTTACACGCGCCTTTTCGCTGGATGCCGGCTACACGTTCACCCGTGATTTCTCGGACATCGTCACGCGCGATTATTACCGTAACCGGGTCTTTGTCGGTGGCACCTTCAGTTTTTAGCCGAGAAGCCCAGTCTTAGATAAAGTTCAGTCGTAACGCTCGGTAGTTCGGTCTGTTCATGAATTATCCTAACGAAGCTAAGCTTCACTTCCTTGATTATTGGCGGGTCGTTCGCGTCCGGCTCGGGCTGGTGGTCCTGATCTTTCTGCTGGTGGTGCTGACGGCGGGCATCATCAGCTTTATCTCGCCCAAGCAGTACCGGTCGTTTGCGACCATTGAGGTGCAGCCAGACATGACGCCGGTTCGCATTTTCGAGAACCAGCCGACCAGCGCCAGCCTGGATCCGAAATTTACGCAGACGCAGTTCCAGATCATCACGCGTAAAGGGGTGCTTTACCCTGTGATCGATCGGCTTGATCTCTGCCGCCGCTGGGGCACGCCGGGATTGCCGCTGCCGGAGGAACTGGCGTACGGCCGGCTGCAGCACATGATGTCGCTGCAGGAAGTCAGAAACACGAATCTCATCCAAATCACCGTCTTCAGCACCGACCCGAAAGAAGCGGCGGAACTGGCCAACACCATCGCGCAAGTCTACATGGACCAGCGCGTCCAGGAACAGCAGAACGTCGTCTCGAAGAGCCTCGAACAACTCCAGCAAGAGGTTCACCAGCAGGAAGAGGCGGTGGCCAAAGCCTATACCGACGCCTCCCGCCTCCGGACAGAAACCGGCATCATCGACCCGAACCCGGACAGCCTGG
This sequence comes from Verrucomicrobiota bacterium, assembly GCA_019247695.1. Taxonomy (NCBI): domain Bacteria; kingdom Pseudomonadati; phylum Verrucomicrobiota; species Verrucomicrobiota bacterium. The sequence continues at coordinate 35,005 of JAFBAP010000086.1, forward strand.
ATAATTCCTCACGGGTCGAGGATTCGAGCGTTCTCTCCAACCAGGAGAAAGTTAACGACAGCCAATCCGAGGTTGCAACGTTGCGCAGCCGGGTGGCGCAACTGGACCGGCTCAAGAATGAGGATCTCATGCGCACTGCGAGCATTCTTAACCTGAATGACCCGGTGCTGGAGCAGAAACTACCGCTTTACCAGACCGCACAGGCCGAGAAGGCGCGGCTGCTGAATTCCGGTCTCGGCCGTAATCACCCGGACGTGAAGGCAGCCCAGGCGCAGATCGACACGCTCGAACAGCAGTTACGACAGCAGATCGACAGCTTGCGCCGGGGAATGGCGGCACAGTTGGCCATCGCGGAAAATTCCCTGAAGGCGAGGGAGGAAAACCTGAACTCAAGCCAGACGGTGCAGCAGCAGAAGAAAACCGCGAGTGCGGCCTACCTGGACGCCAAGTACCGCTACATCCAGGAGCGTAAACTGCTCGAGTTAGCAAAAACGAGGCTGAATTCGCAGAGCATGGAGCGGACCATGCCCCAGCGCCCGGCGTATTTCCGGGATCGCGCCGAACCTGCGCTCTTTCCGAGCCGCCCGAGCATTCCGCTCAACATGGCGCTCGGCGTCGTGGCGGGACTGGTGTTCGGCATCGGCATCGCCTTCCTGCTCGAATACCTCGATACCAGCATCAAGACGATGGAAGACGTCGAGCGGGCTTTCAACAGCCCGGTCCTGGCGGTGATCCCGAAAAATATCCACGTCTTGAAGGCCCCGTATGAAGACACCCCTGACGCGGAGGCTTACCGGATCCTCAAGACCAATGCCGATATCAGCCGCAAGAAGATCAACGCTTCGATCCTCAGCGTCGTCAGTGGCGGCCCCGGCGAAGGCAAATCAACGACCGTCTGCAATCTCGCGCAAATCTACGCGGCCTGCGGCGCTCAGGTGCTGGTGATCGACGCCGACCTGCGGCGCCCGGCGCAGCACCGCTTGTTCGAACTGGAAAACCGGCTCGGCCTCGGCAACTACCTCAAAGACGACCTCACCTTTGATGATGCCGTCCAGAACACGGGCTACCCCTCACTCCAGGTGCTCACCAGCGGAGCGTCGTCCACGGACGCCGTCGGGCTGCTGAATTCCCCGCGCATGCAAGCCCTGATGGAACTGGTTCGCGACCGTTACGAAGTCGTCATCTGCGATTGCCCCCCAATCCTCGGGGTAAGCGATGCCTCGGTGATTTCGACGCTGGTGGACGCTTCTATCGTCGTCGTGCAGCACCGGCGCTTTCCCCGCTCGATGTTATTGCGGGTTAGAAAAGCCCTAGACGGCGTCGATGCCAGCCTCCTGGGCATCGTGCTTAACAACGTCGATATCCGCCACGACGAAAATTACCAGTATTACACGAGTTACAGCCACTACTACACCAAGTCAGGCAAGGACAAGTCGAGTCGGAAAGGGGCGGCACGGATTGCGCCCGCAAATTCCATCACGGAAGACGACTATTGATTTCGCCTTGCCGCCATGCATAGACGTCTGTTTTCCGTTCTTTATGGCCTGCTCGCCTGCGCCCTGTTCGTTGCCTGGGGTGTTCCGGACGCCCGGGCGCAAGCGACTCTGAGGAATGGTGATGTCCTCGAGATCAAGATCTCCGGGATCCCGTCCACCGACATAGCGTCCGTCAGTGGGCAGTACACGATCGATAACGAAGGCTTTATCAATCTGCCGTACATCGGCAGGGTGCGGGTGGCAGGTCTATCACCCGGGATCGCCCAGAGCACGATCGAGAGCGTTTACCGGAATCGCGACATCTATACCAACCCGACCATCACCATAGGCCAGCAACTGCAGTCGCGGTTTGTGAACGTGGGGGGCGAAGTCAAAACGCCGCAGCGCATTCCTTACACGGCCGACCTTACCGTGCTCAGCAGCATCAATGCGGCCGGGGGATTCTCGCCGTTTGCCGACCAGCGGAAGGTTCGCCTGCTGCGAGGAAGCGAGGTCATGGTGATCGACGTCAAGAAGATCCGCGGCAACCCGTCCCTCGACATCGCGGTGCAGCCAGGCGACCGGATCGAAGTGCCGCAAACGCTATTTTAGTTCGGCGTTCGGCGTTCGGCGTTCGGAGACGTCCTATAACTGGATCCAATCTTTCGGCGGAACACGCAGAAGAACGCAGAAAAGAGAAAACATCCACAGATTACACAGATTACGGGGACCCGGCGACAACTCTAAGCTTGACACTCGCACTGACCCCCCATGCTGCCGCTCCGAACTCCGAACTCCGAACTCCGAACTCCGAACGCCGAACGCCGAACGCCGAACGCCGAACGCCGAACGCCGAACTCCGAACTCCGAACTCCGAACTCCGAACTCCGAACGCCGTCAATTCTCCCGCAGCAGGTCCCAGTGGCGCGCCAGGTACGAGAGGCCCGACCACAGAGTCAACGCCACGGTTACGGCCAGGAACAAAGTCCCGAGCTTCTCCAGGCCGGCCAGGGTTGAACCGGTCAGGCTGCGCGGCGCCGAATCCCTGACCGACACCAAGAGCAGGTAGTAGACAATGGTCACCATCTGCCACACGGTCTTGTGTTTCCCGAGCTTTTCCGCCGGCAAGACCAGACCCCGCGAAGCCGCTACCAGCCGCAGGCCGGTGATGAGGAATTCCCGGCTGACGATTGCGATGACGGCCCAGGCCGGGATCAGGCCCAGCGCCACCAGGCAAATGAACGCGGCCACGGTCATGATCTTGTCTACCAGCGGATCCATCAGCCGCCCGAAATCCGTGATCAGGTGAAATTTCCGGGCGATCACACCGTCCGCATAATCGGTGGCGCTGCCGGCCAGAAAAATGAGGAGCGCAAAAATTTTGCCGCCGGTGAAGTCCAGGCTGAGAGCCGCGACAAACGGTAGAATAAGCACCAGGCGGAGCAAGGTCAGACGGTTCGGGAGATTCATGTGACCTGCGCGGCAGCGTAGACCGGATGTTTCCAGATCGGTACGAGCGCTTTTAATTTTTCGACGATTTCGGTACTGGCACGGAAAGCCGCCGCTCTGCGCTCAGCGCAAACCCGCAGGAACAGGGACGGTTCGCCCGCAGGGACAAACCCGATGCGGTGATGCAAAATCACCCGGCTAAGCCCGTGCTGCTCACCGGCTGCCTGGGCAATCTCGGCCAGCAACCGTTCGGCCATTGGTTCGAAGGCTTCGTATTCGATCCCTTCGATCCGACGATCACCCTCGAGCTCGCGCACAATCCCGTAAAAATCCACCATCGCGCCTTCGGTGCGGCGGTAATCAGCTCCGCCGGACGCCAACGGTTCCCGGGTGAGCTTCGCCTCCCAAAAGAATAGCATTTTTACTTATATGCCCGTCTCGGCGGCTTGCGCCACTACAACCCGCCAGGCGTCACGCGCCGCAAATAAACACTTGTGCAACCAACACAGCGTATGCAGCTTCGTCAGGGGCAGGTGACGTGACATCAGGGAGGTCACCGACTCCATACCGGCCTGTTCAATGTTTCACCCTTGCAGCACATGAACCAATCAGACATCGGCTTAGTCGGTCTCGCCGTCATGGGCGAGAACCTGGTGCTTAACATGGAAAGTAAAGGTTTCCCGGTCTCGGTGTTCAACCGCACCACCGGCGTAACCGAAAAGTTTGCGGCCGGCCGCGCCAAGGGCAAGCGGATCAGCGCCACCCGCTCGATCGAAGAGTTCGTGCAGAGCCTGGCCAGCCCGCGGAAGATCATGATCATGGTTAAAGCCGGCTCGGCGGTCGATGCGGTGATCGACCAGTTGTTACCGCACCTGGACAAGGGTGACGTCATTATCGATGGCGGCAACTCGCTTTATACCGACACGCAGCGCCGGGACAAAAAGTTGACCGAGCTCGGGTTTCACTTTCTCGGCATGGGCGTTTCCGGCGGAGAGGAAGGCGCACTGAAAGGGCCTTCGCTGATGCCCGGCGGGGCGCATCAGGCCTGGGAAATCGTCGCACCGATCTTCCAGAAAATCGCCGCGCAGGTCGATGGCGAACCCTGTTGTCGCTACATGGGCCCGGACGGCGCCGGTCACTACGTGAAGATGGTTCACAACGGGATCGAATACGGCGACATGCAACTCATCTGCGAAGCTTACGCCATCCTCAAGGACATCCTCGGGATGCAGACCGATGAATTACACGAAGTCTTTGCCGGGTGGAACCGGGGCGACCTGGACAGCTTCCTGATCGAAATTACCACGAACATTTTCACCAAAAAGGATCCCGACACCGGCAAGCCGCTCGTCGACGTGATTCTCGATAAAGCCGGCCAGAAAGGAACCGGCAGATGGACGCTGATCTCCGCGATCGACCAGGGTATCGTCGTCTCGACGATCAACGCGGCCGTCGAAGCCCGCGTATTGTCCTCGATGAAAGAGCAGCGGGTGCGTGCATCGAAGCAACTGACGGGCCCCGCCCGGAAGCCGTTCGAGGGCGATCGCCAGGAGTTCATCGACGCCGTCCGCGATGCCCTTTATGCTTCCAAAATCATTTCTTACGCCCAGGGTTTCACCCTGCTGGCGGCGGCCAGCAAGCAGTTTAACTGGAACCTGCACTACGGCGATATTGCGACGATCTGGCGAGGCGGGTGCATCATCCGGGCCAAGTTTTTGAACCGGATCAAAGAAGCGTTCGATCGCAATCCGCAGCTTGAGAACCTGATGCTGGATCCGTTCTTCAGCGACGTCCTGAAACAGACTCAGGACCATTGGCGGCAGGCGGTGACGGCCGCCGTACGGCACGGGGTCGCCGTCCCGGCGTTCAGCGCCTCGCTGGGCTACTATGATTCTTACCGCCAGGAACGGTTACCGGCAAACCTGCTCCAGGCGCAACGGGATTATTTCGGGGCGCACACGTACGAACGGGTGGACCGGTCCGGCAGCTTCCACACCGAATGGCTGCAATAGAAACCAGAGGGTAACCTGCCCAACGCAACCCGGCTGCCCGAGCCCGGGGCGAGAGGACGCGACCGCCACCGACCGAATGCCTATGAACTTGATCGACGGTAAGGTCATCGCCGCGAGGATCAACCAGGAGACGCGTGAACGCGTGCTGCAACTGAACCGGCATGGGGTCACGCCCGGCCTGGCGGTGGTGCTCGTCGGCGATCACCCGGCGTCGATGGTTTACGTCCGCAACAAGGACCGGACCTCGAAGGAGCTCGGACTTTACTCGCGCAAAGTCGAGCTGCCCGGCGCCACCTCGCAGGCGGACCTGTTGCGGCTGATCGACGAGCTCAACCGCGACCCGCAGGTGCACGGCATCCTGGTTCAATCCCCTCTGCCTCCCCAGATCGATGAACCCACCGCCGTTCGCAACATCGACCCGCTGAAAGACGTTGACGGGTTTCACCCGCTGAACGTCGGCAAACTCGCCATGGGCGACCCCACTGCGCTGGTACCGTGTACGCCGCGCGGCTGCCAGCGCCTTCTCCTGGAAAGCAACATCCCGACCTCCGGCGCCCACGTCGTGGTGGTCGGCCGGAGCATGATCGTCGGTAAGCCGGTTGCCCTTTTGCTCATGCAAAAAGGACCGGGCGGCGACGCCACCGTGACGGTGGCGCACTCCCGCTCGCGCCACCTGCCGGAAATCACCCGGCAAGCCGACATTTTGATCGCCGCCATCGGCCAGGCGCAGTTCATCCGGGCGGAACACGTTCGCGAAGGCGCCACCGTCATCGATGTCGGCATCAACCGCATCAATGCCCCGTCCAAACCGGCAGGGTATCGCCTCGTCGGCGACGTCGCCTTTGACGAAGTGGCGGAAAAAGCGGGAGCCATCACCCCGGTGCCCGGCGGCGTCGGACCGATGACCATCGCCATGTTGATGGCAAATACCCTGCAGGCTTGCCGGTTGCAGACCGGCTTGGACCGCTTATAAGCGGCGAGTGCCGGATTGCGACACGCCGCCGGTACCGGTTTTTCCATGCATTCCTTTCACTACCAAAATAACGAGCTCGCGTGCGAATCGGTTCGATTGCAGGACCTTGCCGAATCGTACGGCACTCCCCTTTACGTCTATAGCAGCCAAACCGTCACGGATCATTTCCGGCGATTGGACCATGCCCTCGGCGATCTCGATCACGAGATCTGCTACGCCGTGAAGGCCAATTCCAACCTTGCCATCCTGCGCCTCCTGGCGGCTCAGGGCTCGGGCTTCGACATCGTGTCCGGGGGCGAGCTCTACCGCGTGATTCAGGCCGGCGGCGAGCCCGGCAAATGCACTTTTGCAGGGGTCGGCAAGACCGAGGACGAGATCGCCTACGCTTTGCATTCCGGCATCTACAGCTTCAACGTCGAATCGGAAGCTGAGCTCCGAACGATCAATGACGTCGCACGATCGATGGATCGCCGGGCGCCGATCGCCCTTCGCGTTAATCCCGACGTTGACCCCCACACGCATCACTACATTTCTACCGGGAAGAGCGAAAATAAGTTCGGCATCGCGATCGACCGAATCATGGAGGCTTACGAACTGGCGGCCTCCCTGCCCAACCTGGATATCCGCGGGTTGCAAATGCACATCGGTTCCCAGATCACCGAGCCGGAACCGTTTGCCGAGGCCATTGCCAAAGTGTTGCCGCTGGCGGAGGATTTGAGACGCCGGTTTCGCCTTGAGTTCATGAGCATCGGCGGCGGCATCGGCATCGTTTACCGGGGTTCGCTCGAGAGCGGCGATGCCGTCTGGTGGCAGGAAGACGGAGCCCGGGATGCCCTGACCATCGAGCAATACGTGCAGGCGATCTCGCCATCATTGCGCCGGCTGAAGCTGCGCGTGCTGCTTGAACCCGGGCGCTTCCTCGTCGGCAATGCCGGCGTCCTGCTCACCCGGGTGCTGTACATCAAACGGGCGCAGCAAAAGACTTTCGTCATCGTCGACGCCGGCATGAACGACCTGATCCGGCCCGCACTTTACAGCGGCTATCATGAGATCGTTCCCGTCCGCCGCCGCTCCGATGCCGGCATGGAAGTGGTTGACGTCGTCGGACCGGTCTGCGAAAGCGGCGACTTCTTCGCGCAGGACCGGGAAGTGGCCCGAACGGTTGAAGGCGATCTCCTGGCCTTGATGAGCGCCGGCGCCTACGGGTTTTCCATGGCCTCCACCTACAATTCGCGCCCGCTCCCGGCCGAGGTCCTGGTTGCAGGCGCCGGACACCGATTGATCCGCCGCCGCCAAAACTATGCCGACCTCATCGCGGCGGAACTTGAAGCCGAAGAGGTGGAAGCGTGAATGCCGCTGCCCGGTAGACCCTGAGAGACTTTGTGCTCTCATCCGGAGAATCTGTCAGCTACGCGCCAATAATCTCGTTCAGCCCATCGATCACCTGGTCCAGCGCCTCGACAGAAATGCGTCCAAGCTTCTTGCCCAGCCGCTCGACCGAAAGGGTTCTAACCTGGCTGATGTTAACCCATGAGCGTTTCGGCAGCTTTGTGCCGGTCAATTCCAACGTCAGCGGAAAGCCTGCTCGCGGCTGCTGACTCGTAAGCGCACAGGCGATCACGGTCCCAGAACGCTCGTTGAAGACATCCTGGCTCAGCACCACGATCGGACGGCGGCCCGATTGCTCGTGGCCTTCTCGGGTCGAGATCGGCCCAGACGATGTCGCCCCTCAATATTCTGGCCATTCAGCGGCGTCTTTCGCCATGCCTTCGTCAGCCATCGCTTGCTCTTCAGCCGGTAAGAGCTTGGCGCACTCGCGTGCAAGGCGATTACCCTCCAACCGGGCGAGTTTCTCGGCAACCGCCTTCCGGATCGCTTCGCTACGGCTGCGAAAGACCTTCCGTTCGACGAGCGCATCCAACCGCCGAAGCAACTCGGCATTCATGGAAACGGCGACTTTTGCAACGCCCACGGATTGGTCATACCACTGGTATGAATGGCCGTCAATACCACGCCGACGCCCGCTGGCTGCTTCGTACAGGCCCGGCCATCACCCGCCCACCCCGGCCTGTACCGGCACGATCTGCGGACGGTAATTGAGGTAAGGTCCCAGCCACCGCTCGATCTCAGCCAGCGGCAGTCCCTTACGGGCTTGGTAATCGAGCACCTGGTCACGCCCAAGTTTGCCCACCCCAAAGTATTTGGATTCCGGGTGCGCAAAATAGAGGCCGCTGACCGAAGCTCCCGGCCACATGGCGAAGTTTTCCGTCAACCAGATGCCCGTATTTGCCTCCGCCTTAAGCAGGCCAAATAACGCCCGCTTCTCGGTGTGGTCCGGACAGGCCGGGTAACCCGCAGCCGGACGGATGCCGCGGTAAGCCTCCCGGATCAGATCCTCTTTGGTCAGATGCTCGTTCCGGCCGTAGCCCCAGTCGCCCCGGGTCCGTTCGTGCAGGTATTCGGCAAATGCCTCCGCCAGGCGATCCGCCAGGGCCTTGGCCATGATGGCATTGTAATCGTCGTGATCCGCTTCAAACTGTTTGGCCAGTTCATCTGCACCCAGGCCCGCCGTCACGGCAAAAGCACCCAGGTAATCGCAACGGCCGCTGTCCACCGGCGCAATGTAGTCGGCCAGACAATGGTTGAACTGATTTGCCGGTTTCCGCATCTGCTGCCGCAGAAAATGGAACGTCGCCAGCCGGTCACGCCGGGACTCATCGGCATAAAGGTCGACGTCATCCCCGCGGCTGTTGGCCGGCCAGAACCCGTAGACGCCCCGCGCCTGGTACAGTTTCCCATTCACAATGTCCTGCAGCAGCTTCTGGGCGTCCTCATACAGGTGCCGGGCCTGTTCGCCCACCGCCGGATCGTCGAGGATCGCCGGGAAACGGCCTCGCAATTCCCACGTATGAAAGAACGGTGACCAATCGATGAACGGCACCAACTCGTCCAGCGGCAGGTTAGTCACGGCGCGCAAGCCGGTGAAAGCCGGGACATCAATGACGGTTTGCGCCCAGTCAAAGCGCGGCCGGCGTTCCCTGGCCTCCTGGATCGTCAGCAGCTCTTTAACGTTATTGCGCGCCTCAAACTCCTGGCGCAATCGCTTCTGGTCAGCCTCGTTCTGCCGGAGGTACGCAGCCTTTTGATCCGCGCTCAGCAATGAGCTCACCACCCCGACCGCCCGCGAGGCATCCACCACGTGGACCGTCGGCCCCTGGTAATGAGGTGCGATTTTTACCGCGGTGTGCGCCCGGCTGGTGGTCGCACCGCCGATCAGCAGCGGCAGCCGAATCTCCAGCCGTTCCATTTCCTGCGCCACGTGCGCCATCTCGTCGAGCGAAGGCGTAATAAGGCCGCTGAGGCCGATCACATCCACCTTCTCCCGGCCGGCCGTTTCCAGGATTTTTTCGGCCGGCACCATCACACCGAGATCGATCACCTCGAAGTTGTTACAGCCCAACACCACCGAAACGATGTTTTTGCCGATGTCATGGACGTCGCCTTTGACCGTCGCCATCAGCACTTTGCCCTGCGAACGCGAACCGGGCGTCGCTGCCTTCTCCGCTTCCAGAAAAGGCGTCAGGTACGCAACGCTCTTCTTCATGACCCGCGCGCTCTTGACCACTTGCGGCAGAAACATTTTGCCGGCCCCGAACAAGTCGCCGACCACGCTCATACCCGCCATCAACGGGCCTTCGATCACCGCCAGAGGCCGGCCGTATTTCCGGCGCGCCTCTTCGGTGTCCTGATCGATAAAATCGACGATGCCTTTGACGAGGGCATGCGCGAGGCGTTCCTCCACCGTGCCCTGCCGCCACGCGTCATCTTTGGCCTGGACCTTGCCTGCTCCCTTCACTTTGTCGGCAAACTCGATCAGCCGCTCGGTCGCGTCCGGCCGCCGGTTCAGCAGCACGTCTTCCACCAGGTCCCGCAGGTCGCGCGGGATCTCTTCGTAAACCGCCAACTGGCCGGCGTTCACGATCCCCATATCCAGGCCGGCCTGAATGGCATGATAAAGGAACGCCGCGTGCATCGCTTCCCGGACGACGTTATTTCCCCGGAATGAAAACGAGATGTTCGACACGCCGCCGCTCACCCGGCAGTGCGGCAGGTTTTGCTTGATCCAGCGCGTCGCCTCGATAAACGCGATGGCGTAACCGTTGTGTTCCTCGATACCCGTCGCCACCGTGAGGATGTTCGGGTCAAAAACGATGTCCTGCGGCGGGAAACCGACCTCTTCGGTAAGGATCCGGTAAGCCCGGGCGCATATCTCGGTCTTACGCTCGTACGTGTCGGCCTGGCCGGCTTCATCAAACGCCATCACGACCACCGCCGCCCCGTAACGGCGAACCAGGCTCGCTTGTTCCTTGAACTTCGCCTCGCCCTCCTTGAGGCTGATCGAATTAACGATGCCTTTGCCCTGAATGCATTGCAGCCCGGCTTCCAGCACGTTCCAGCGCGAGCTGTCGACCATGATCGGAATCCGGGCGATGTCGGGCTCGGACGCGATCAGGTTAAGAAATTTAACCATGGCCGCCCGGGAATCGATCATCCCCTCGTCCATGTTGACGTCCAGAATGTTCGCACCGCCTTCCACCTGCTGGCGCGCTACGGCGAGCGCCCCGTCGAAATCCCCGGCCAGGATCAATTTCGAAAACCTGGGCGACCCGGTGATGTTGGTCCGTTCGCCGATCACCGTAAAACTGTCAGTGACCGTGTAAGGCTCCAAGCCGCTGAGTTGAGTTCTGACCGGCAGGCCAGGTAAGGGCCGCGGCGGTATTCCCTTCACCGCCTCAGCCAGCGCCGCAATGTGGTCCGGCGTCGTGCCGCAGCATCCCCCGACGATGTTTAACCAGCCGCGCTCCGCCCAGTCCCGCAGTTGCGGCGCCAGCGATTCGGGCGTTTCAGGGAAACCGGTGGGTGACAAGGGATCCGGCAACCCGGCATTCGGGTAACAGGAAACATAAATCGGAGCGATGCGCGCAAGTTCTTCAACGTACGGGCGAAGTTCCTTGGGTCCTAACGCGCAGTTGAGACCAACGCTCAGGAGCGGAGCGTGCGAGATTGAAATCCAGAACGCCTCGGTGGTTTGTCCGGTCAAAGTGCGGCCGCTCGCGTCGGTGATCGTTCCAGACGCCATGACCGGTACCCGCCACCCCAGCGCTTCGAAGACCTCTTCCACGGCAAACAAGGCCGCTTTCAGGTTCAGCGTGTCGAAGGTGGTCTCCAGCAGGAGCAGGTCTGCCCCCCCTTCCAGGAGAGATTGCACCTGCTGGCGGTACGCTTCCCTGACCTGCTGCCACGTGACATCGCGCTTGCCCGGATCATTCACGTCCCGCGAAATCGAAAGGGTGCGGTTCAACGGCCCGACCGATCCCGCCACGTACCGGCGCCGGCCCGGGTCGGCCGCCATTGCCGCCGTTACCGCTTCCCTGGCGATCTGCGCGGCTGCACGATTGATCTCCGGTACCAGGGACTCGAGCCCGAAATCCGCCTGCGAAACGACCGTGGCATTAAACGTGTTTGTCTCGATGATGTCCGCACCGGCGGCCAGGTAGGCGTCGTGCACCTGACGGATGAGCTCCGGCCGGGTAAGGCAGAGCACATCGTTATTGTTCTTCAACGGGTAGGGGTGCGCCGCCAACCGGGTCCCGCGATAATCCTCCTCACCCAGCTTGAAACGCTGCAGCATCGTGCCCATGGCACCGTCCAGGATAAGAATGCGTTGTCGCAGCGCGTGTTCGATATCGAAAGAATCCGCTCGTTTCAGATGAACAGCCATGATGACGGCGAGAGACTACCACCCGGCTCGAGCGAGTGCAACGCCTGAAAACATCAAAGCATCAGGATGGGTTGATGTGATGGGTAACGGGTAACGGGTAACGGGTAACGGGTAACGGGTAACGGGTAACGGGTAACGGGTAACGGGTAACGGGTAACGGGTAACGGGTAACGGGGAACGGGTACGACGGTGGGGGTGA
>JAFBAP010000087.1 GCA_019247695.1 Verrucomicrobiota bacterium
AGTTCTTTGCCCTTCCGCCGCCGGCCAGGCCGAACGGCGGATAAAGGGCAGCGTGCTCTCAGGTCAGAACCCAGGCCGGGTGCTGCTTTCGTGGTCCACCGAAGGCTCACCGGCCTTCGCCGTCAGCATCCGCCGGGAAGAAAGCAAAAGCATGGCAGCCACAACCGGAATCAGCACTAAACCGGTGTTGGCTTCGGGTACCACCGGCAGCGAACCGTTGCACGCAGGAGAATGGGTGAACGGTCCCGCCGGAGCGACCACAACCGGTTGGGTACCGGTTTTGGGAGTCGATCCGGCGTCGGCCGACAAATACGAGAACACGGCGGCAGCGCCGCCCGTCAGAAACGCCAGGGCGATTGCGGCCCAGACTTTCGAGAAGAGTTGAAGGAGGAAGGCAAATAAGGACTGCATGGCCTGAGTGTGGCAGCGGGTACGGCGGTTGGCTAATAACCTATTTGGTAGTTCTTACTGAAATTATGTAAGTTCTAATCGCGCCAGCAGGATGCAGCCTCGGATCTGCTCGGGAACCGGGGTCCGCTGCGAATTCACTGGCTGTGGTGAGCCGCCCGTCGTTGCCTGGGGAAAACTTCTCCCGGCACTGCAGATGCCCGGGCCGCCTTTTCGTTCCACTGCCTTCACCGGGAGAGACTCGAGCCCGCCCGGAAGTTTCCGCTCGGGCGCAAATTTCCGGGTGTTTTTAGAATAATTGTAGATTCTCGAAAATAAGTAGACCTTCGTTCCTGGACTTTGCCACCCTTTTCTGGTGCTTTGGTCCAGCGTAGTCCTTCGCCCGAATCCAGGGCAGGATCGCCCGAAGACTTCGAACCTCGGTAAATTGGAAGTTGGAAGTAACCAAGAAGTGACACTCAGGATGAAAATTGCAGTTCTATTTCCTCAGATCTGGAAGGTGGGCGCGGCGGGCCTTGCGACGTTGACGCTGTCCGGAACGGCCCGGATGAAGCCGGAAAGGGTTGGGCGCCTTGGTCGATGTGGGGCCTGACCAAAGAAAAGAACGCGGCCGGTCGAGACGTTTTTTCTGGTCTATGCGTCGCCGAGCCAAGTCTGAGGTTGATGACCGGCCCGAGCCGGGCGTTGGCGTTGGACCCGGTCTGCATTTTACCGAGGACAAGCAGATGGCTTTATACCGCTGGGAAGATTACCTGTGCACGAATTTAGGAAATTGTAAGCGGGCCGACCGGCGCGACATCATCGACCTGCCGCACGGAGCCACGCCGATCTGCCCGACCTGCGGCAGGCCGGTTATCCCTTTGCGCGCCCGTGAGATCGTTCTGGTTTCACCGCCATCGACGGTCCGTTCGCGTCCGGCGAAACGCCGGGGGCGCCGGCTGGCAGCCTCCTTCGTCCTCTTTCTCCTTGGGGTGTGCGGCGGTACCGTTGCCGTGCTGATGCATTCGCCGAGGGCGCGGACGGCGCAGGTGCGTCCATTGGAGCGGCTCTACCTGGCAGTGCCGGGCCAGGTGACCGCGCGCGCGGGCGACGCGTTGCAGGTTCCGATTATGGTCGGACCGGAAACGCCCGCCAATCTGGTTTTGAAGGTTGATGGTCCCCTGCCCCCTGGGGTGTCTCTGGACACCAAGGGGCGGCAGCTTTACGGGACAGTCCAAAACGCCGGCGTTTCGCCGATCATCCTTACGGCCCGCGCGCCGAATTATACGGGTGCGTCGGCCCAGATGACCATCGTCGTCAAGCCGGATCTGACTTCCGCCGCCGTTCTGGCGCTGCAGGTGCCTCCCGAGGTTGAAGGCCGGGTCGGCGCTCCCCTCGAAATCCCACTTGCCATCATTCCCGCCATGACCCCGGATGCGACCCTTACCGTGGTGGGGAAACTGCCCGCCGGGGTGTCTCTGGACAGTGCCGGCAAGCGGCTCCTCGGTACTCCCCGGGCTCCCGGTTCCTACGGTGTGATCGTCAAAGCCAGTGCCCCGGACTCCGCGCCGGCTCTCGCGGAGGTTACATTCACGATCGCGGACGCGCAGCCATCGCCGGCCCCAACCCCCATGGACGCGAAACCATCACCATCACCACCTCCCATGGGGACGGATAACGCCGTCGCCAAAGCCGATGCCGACCGGCCCAGGGCAGACGTATCCGGAACGCCTCCGGCCGCGCGATCGCACCGGGGGAGGCTCACCACCCGAAACGGGAAGTAAGTAAAATTCGGGTTTGGGCCTTCGGGGCCGGGCAAACGCCGCTGATCGGGTTCTCCTGGACTCGCGGCACCTTTCCGCTTGCGGTATTCCTCCCGCCAAGACTTTTTGCTTAAGCCGGCCGGGGTATGGCCGATCAGGCCGAAATGAGGGGAGGCGTTTCAGGCCTCCAGGGTTGCAGTGCTGAGCGCAGGCTGCCCCGTTCCGGGGCAGCCTGTACGGGCCGCGGGCCCCTTCCGGGCATTCTCAGGCCCTGGCGGCACCCGGGCCGGCCATTTCTCTTAGCGGCAATGGCGCCAAGTTCCTGGACGGGCGTGCTATCTTCCAGTACAACTCCCCATAATCCCGTGGCCCTGAAATCGGCTCGGATCAAGCCGTATGAACGACAATTCAATTCTGGTTCGATGCAAAAGCTGCCGTAGAGATACGCGTCACTTGCTGGTTGCGGATGCGGAACAGATTTGCGACGACGAACGTGGCGGTCGCCGGAGGGTCGTTTACCAACTGATTCGCTGCAAGGGGTGCGAAACGCTTTCATGCCGTGAAGTCCGGACGACCGTGGACCAGACCGGTGCGAATGGTGCGCCGGATGAGGTCACGCTTTATCCTCCGCGCGCCGCAGGTCACGAATGGCTGGAGCACATCCGGCATCTGCCCGGTCCGGTTGAGCGGGTGTACCGAGAGATTCTGGGCGCCATGAATGCCGGGCTGCCTTTGCTGGCCACCATCGGCTTGCGGACGCTCATCGAAGCGGTTTGCTACGATGCGCGGGCCAAAGGCAAGAACCTGGAGAGCTTGATCGATTCCCTCGCCGACCTGGGGGTGCTTTCAAAAGCGCAAGCGACAACGCTTTACAGCCCGCGGCTCGTCGGCAACCCGACGACCCACCAGATTACCGCCCCGGAATCTACCGAGCTTACGGCGGCTCTGAGAATCGCCGAAGCCATTCTCGAAACCCTGTACGTGATTCCGAGGCTTAAGCAGGACCTGCAGCAAACGAGCCGGGGCGGGCCGATGTCTGCCACGAGGCTCGAGCCATAGGCGACGGGACGCCGTTCCTGGAGCGCGCGATCGTAAGCCTGGATTGGACGGACGCGAGAAACTCGCGGCGGGCCGCGTCCACCGTTTCGCTGTCCTCCGGAGTCATTCCCGGTCTATACCATTCAGATAGGTATCTTGATAGAATGCCGGCCGGGTTTCAGCCCTGGAAGGGGGGGAGAACTTAGCCCAGGGTTTTACCCCACTCCCCTTTGGTTAAGGATACAAGGCCGGGCATTGCTTTGGTCCTGCAGGGACGGCTGAGGTTAGGCAAGTAGCTTTAGTGCCTGTGCCTGAGCGGGCGTTCCCCAGCAAGTTGCGTCCCGACGGGACGCGATCGTTCTTAAATGCCCCGTCCAGGGACTGAAGTCCCTGGCTAAGATCAGCCGTCCCTTCGGGACGAAAGCGCCCCCCTCCAGCGGCCCTTAACTAAATGGCAGTGGGGTAAACCCTGGGCTAAGTTCCTTTGGCCCTTCAGGCCATCAAACCGTCTGCCGGCCCGTTGGGCGTGGACGGTTTATACAGTCTAATAGGTTTAACGTCGGCAGTGCACCTGGGAAGGAAGGCAAGATTTTACCGGAAGTTCAACCCTTCGGAGGCCAGGTCTTCGCTCCTCTGATCCTCAACGACCACCACCGGACAGGGCGCACCGGCCACCCTCTCCGTGGCATGGTTGCGGCTGACCAGCGGGAGAAACCGCCCGAACAGGTCTGCCGGAAGCACCACTAGGTCGACATTACGTTGGGCCGCCGCCTCCAGGACCTGGGTGGCAAGATGGCCGTAAGCACTGCACAGGCCGATCTCGGGGCAACGTTGCCGCAGGTGCCAGAGCAAGCAGAGGAGCGAAAGCCGCCTTTGGTCCGGGTCCTCCGGAGAACTGCTCGTCTGGCCTCCGGCCAGGGACCGTAAATCACCTCCGTGCATAAGGGTGAGCCGTGGGTTGAATTGCTCGGTGAGTTCGACGGCAAGCTCGATGGCCCCCTGTGAAGTGGGATGCAGATCGGCCACCAGCAAAAGATGGTTCAGCTTCGAGATGGATCCCGAAGCCAAAGGTTGAGACCGGGAGACGCGCAGAAGGCGATCGATTACGTTTGGGGAGGAAGCGGGTTGCATAGACCGGGGCGTTTGGGTCGGAATCGGTGAGGTGGTCCGGGAGACAGGCTCGCATCTTAATTTTATTGATAATATAAAAAATTTTCAATAGCCTAATAAATAAAATCTGGCCTGCCCTGCCCTCCCGGTATTAGTGAATACTGAGTGGTTGTTGCCCGCGATTGGCGCGAGATTGACGAACGGAGTTGTTATGTTGAACCCAACGGGATCTGAGGCCCTCTCACCATCGAAAGCGCACCCTGACGCGCAAGAGGCTTTGCGGCAGAGTGAAGAACGCTTCCGGCTGCTGGTCGAAGGGGTTCAGGACTACGCGATTTTCATGCTGGACACGACCGGTCACATTGCGAGTTGGAATATCGGGGCTGAGCGTCTCAAAGGGTATTCGGGTCAGGAGATTCTCGGCCGGCACTTCTCGATTTTCTACCCTCCGGATGCGCTCGCGGCCGACAGGCCGGCGTGGGAGCTGAAAAACGCGTTGGAGTTCGGGCGCATCGAGGATGAAGGTTGGAGGGTTCGCAAGGACGGCACTCGGTTCTGGGCCAACGTCGTAATCACGGCGATTTATAATAAGGAACGCGTCCTGCAGGGATTCGCCAAGGTTACCCGGGACATGACCGAGCGCAGGAAAATCGAGCTGTTGCAGGAAACCGACCGCCAGAAGAACGAGTTTCTCGCCTTGCTGGCTCATGAGTTGCGCAACCCGCTCGCGCCGATCCGCAACACCCTGCACATCCTCGGGCTGCCCGGAGTAGACCCGGCCAGGACCGAGCGGGCGCGGGTGATGGCCGAACGGCAAGTGCATCACATGGCCCGGCTCCTGGATGATCTGGTCGATCTGGCCCGGATCAACCAAGGCCGGTTTGACATTCGCAAAGAGGTGCTCGACATCAATTCCGTCGTCGAACACGCGGTGGCGGCTGCGCAGCCCGAATGTGAGGAACGCGAGCAGCACCTCAGCGTGAGCTATCCCGAGCAGCCGGCCTTGGTCTATGGGGACCGCACGCGGCTGGAGCAGGTCGTCGGAAACCTGCTGAACAACGCCAGCAAGTACACCAACCGGGGCGGCCGGATCTGGGTGGCCGTGGGTGTGACGAACAAAGAGGTCAAAATTCGGGTCCAGGATTCGGGAATCGGCATCGAACCCATGATGATCCCGTTGATCTTCAACCTCTTCGTGCAGGGGGAACGCAGGCTGGACCGGTCCATCGGCGGCCTGGGCATCGGGCTGACCCTCGTCAGGCAATTGATCGAACTGCACGGGGGCAACGTGCACGCTTTCAGCCCTGGGATCGGTAAGGGAAGCGAGTTCGTGATAGGCCTACCGGTGGTCTCACAAGACCATAAGCCGGAGCTGGAGCCCCCGTCATCAGCCGCGGCCCGACCCGCCGGGCCGGCCGATCTGCGGGTATTGATCGTTGACGACAACGCTGATTCAGCCGACTGCCTGGCCATCGTGGTGCAGCTGCAGGGGTATGCCTGCCAGGTTGCATACGATGGGCCGACGGCGCTGACGCTCGCCTCGAGGTTTAAGCCGCACGTCGTGTTACTCGACATCGGGCTTCCCGGTATGGACGGCTACGAAGTGGCCTGCGGATTGTGGAAGCGACCGGAAACCAAGGACGCGATGCTGATCGCCATGACCGGCTGGGGACAAGAAGCGGACCGGGGCAAATCCACGGATGCAGGTTTCGCACGGCATCTGGTCAAGCCGGTGGATCCGGCGACGCTGGAGACGGTGCTGGCTGAGATCGCCGCGAAGGTAACGGGTAAC
>JAFBAP010000088.1 GCA_019247695.1 Verrucomicrobiota bacterium
CGCCGTGTGAACTCTTCCGTGGTGCCCGCCAAACCCGCTGTGCCCGCCGTGTGACCGGGGGGCGAGGGTCGAGTTTGGGCCTCCGGTGTGCTTGTTTGGGCTGGAGGGATCTGAAACAACGTTTACGTTCGAACCGAATTGATCGCAGCAAAAGGATCGACCGTTAAGGACTATGGATTACGCTCAGGCTGTTTTGGAATTGGCGCACGCTGCCGGAAGCCATCCGTCAGGTTGGGTCATCTGGGACGAGGGACTCGTGGCGGGAAAACAAGGGAAGCACCTGGCCATCAGTGCTCCGGGCGCTCGCCTGACGAATCTGCAAGCGTCAGATCTGATTGCCGTGAAACCGGCGGTTCTCCTTGAGGCGCTGACGGCGAATCATGGCCGCACCCACGTCGACAGCGAGATCCTGGGGCAGGCGCGGCTTGCGCCGGATGCGCCGGTACCCGGCCCGGAAGCATTCCTGGCGGCTGAACTCCTGGCGGAGGATTGGCCGGCGCTCCTGGTCCTGCTTCAGCCGGTACCTTTGCACCAGATTCTGGCATCGCCGCGGGCGCGGCAGTTTGCGGACCGCCGGGTGACGGTGAGCGAATCGTACGGCCTGGGCCGGGCGATGCCGTTGGTGCCGTACGCCGACCCGGGGATCGCTCTGGCCAAAGAAATGCGCAGCCGGATTTCCTTGTGGCGTGACCGTTACAAAGCGGTTCCGCGCATCGTGCTGCTGCAAAATCAAGGGGTGATCGTGCTGGGTGACACCGTGGCCGAAATCGTCGAGACGACGGAGAAGCTGATGAAGGCCGCCGATGTCTTCATCGGGGCGAGTGCGCTTGGCGGCCCGCAATTTCTCAGCATCGACAACCTGGACCGGGCTTTGGTGTTCCAACAGGCATTATCGCCCGTCGCCCCGGCTGACCGCGCCGACGATGCAGACGAGTGAACCCGGGTTCCGTCGAGGGAGGACCGAGGGTCTGGCCCGCGCCGTGGCTCCTCGTCGGGGCGGGATTGGCGGGTTATGTGCTCCTGCTGGTTTCCAACCCCGTTTTCCCCTTCCTGCTGAACGGGTTGCGGGCGCTTCAACGGCATCCCCGGATCTGGCTGTGGTTCGGGGCACTGAGCGGTTCGTATTTTCTTTTACAATGCATTCAGGCCTACGAACTTGGTTTCCTGCAAATCGGCGTTTCCGACGTTCTCTACTGGCCGGCTTTTCAGCCTGAGACCGAAAGCATCGCCGCCGCGAAAGCCTGGCTGCCGGCCCTCGATGGTGTGGCCGGTCTTTTCCAGCAAGCCGTGGTTACCTTTCCGGCCTCAGCCCTGGCGGCGTTCCTTTTCCTTGTCAACTGGCGGAATGCACGCACCACGACCTTCTCGGTGGCGCGAAAACGCCTGGAGCGGTGGCGGTTCCCGGTGTACTTCGGCGTGCTTTTGTGCGCGGTTGCCGCCCTTCTCAAGCCACTTTTCGCCGTCTGCATTTATCTGCTCAACGATTTTATCGGTGCAGTTCAGTTGCTGCAGCTCGGGGCGGTTCTCGACGCGTGCTCATTCCAGTTTGAAGCCCTGTTCGGCACGCTGATCCAGGTTTACCTCGTGCTCCTGGTCTACGCGTGGCTTCGCGGCCTGAGCGTGTCTTCCGACCGCGTGTTCGCTCTGGCCATCAAGCGCAGCGTGCATGCCGCCCGCTGGACCGGCCTTTTTCTGCTGGCGGGACTGGTGCTGGTGCACCTGCCCCTTCTGACGACCTACGCCCAGCTTCAGGGTGACGCGGACTTTACAAAGGCGGTCGTGCAGTACATTGACCAGATCGCACGCCCTTTGCTGGATGTGGTCCTGATCCTTTTCTGTTCCGTCCAGTTGAGCCTGGTATTCCATAACGAGGCGTTGAGCGACGCCCTGGGCATGCACGCCGCCTTCGTACGCGCCCATTGGTACCGGCTGCTCTGGTTTTTGCTGGTTGCCGCGCTGCATTTCTTTTTGCTGGAATGGCTCAGGCATTTTCTCGCGACCGGTTTCCCTGAGAATTCCTTTCCGGAGCGGTTGACTACCCTGCTCGCGCTGGAGGCCAAAGCGTTCCTGTCGGCATGGTTTCTCGCGAGTTGGGTTTGCCTTTACCGGGGGTGCACGGGAGCGGGACCGGCGGTGAGGTTTTAGGGTAGCGGGTAACGAGTAACGGGTAACGAGTAACGAGTAACGAGTAACGAGTAACGAGTAACGGGTAAGGGGTAAGGGGTAAGGGGTAACGGGTAGCGGGTAGCGCGTAATGAGTAACGGGTAACGGGTAGCGGGGAGCGCGTGGGGGCAAATCGATGGCGATGTGGTGAAAGCCAGTTTTCGCTTTACGCGGGCTGACGCGCGTGGTGAGCTTCCGTGTCCCGGCTTTTGAAGAATTCCGTAATGCCCATTCTTCTTCGTGCTCAGCAGCTCCAGGGTAAACGCCAGTTCGGGGACCAACCCGAGGAGAAGGTGCAGCCGTTCGATTATGCGTTTGAGTCCCGCCGGATCTACCGGTTGGACGGTCCTGACCGGGGCGGCAAGGACCTGGCGTGGCGCCTCCTGACGCTGCTGGAGCGCCCGACGGCAGGCGAACTGCTCGTGCGCGAGGCTGCCACGTCGCGTCTCGGCGACGCCGCGCTGGCGGAGTTGCGAAACCGCGAAGTCGGCTACGTTTTTCCGACGCCGTACCTGTTGCCCGGGTTCACGGTGGTTGAGAATGTCGCCATGCCGTTGTTCAAGGTCCTGCAGGTTGACCCGGCGGAGGCAAAAGAAATTACGGAGGAACTGTTAGGAATAACGGGTCTGTCCGGCGTTACGGAGGAGACTCCGGACGGCCTGACGGCGCTCCAGCAACAGGTTGCCGCCCTGGCGCGTGCCGTTATCCACCGGCCCTCGTTGCTAGGCATCGAATCACTCGGAAAAAGCCTGGCTCCGCGTGACGCCCTCCTGTTTTCGGAGGTTTGCCAGCGACTCGTAAATCACTTCGGACTCACGGCTGTCGTCACCGTGGCGCCCGGCACGGAGACCGCCTGGTCAAGTGTAATCCTGGAAGTTGCGAACGGGACGGTGCAAGAAGTAGTAAAGGCTCACCCAAGCCAATGAGTTCCGCGCAGGAGATTACCAAAAAGAGCCAGTCAAATCTGGCGCTTGCGTTCTTCGCTCTCCCGCGGCAGCGCCGCGAGGCGATAACCATTTTCTATGCGTTTTGCCGTCACATAGACGATCTCGCCGATGATGCAAGCCAACCCCTCGATGAAAGGGTTGCGGCGTTGCAGGCCTGGCGAGCCGCTCTCCGGGGACCGATTCCCGGCGAAATGCCGTTTGCGGCGGAGATGAGGGGGGTGATTGAGCAGTACCGGATCAATCTGCGGTACCTTGACGACATCCTGGACGGGGTGGAGTCGGACCTGAGCCCGAGCCGGTTCCAGACCTTTTCCGATCTCAGCCGGTACTGCTACCGGGTCGCCAGCGCGGTCGGCCTGGTGAGCATTGAAATCTTCGGCTACCGCAACCCGGGAACGCGGCGTTACGCATACATCCTGGGGCATGCGTTGCAGCTGACCAACATCATCCGGGACGTCGAAGTGGATCTGCGCAACGGCGGGCGAATTTACCTTCCGCTTTCCGAAGTGGAACAATACGGCTACTCGGAGGAACAACTCCTGGCACGCGCTTATAACCGCCGGTTTTTGAACCTGATGCAAGCCCAGGCCGAGCGCGCCCACGGTTTTTTCCGGGAAGCGCGCCGGTTACTGCCGCGAGAAGACGTGCGCTCGATGGTGGCGGCCGAACTGATGCGCGCCACCTATTTCCGGCTGCTGCAAAAGATCGAGGCGGACCGGTTCCGGATGTTTTGCCGGCGCTACCGGCTCGGCACGGCGGAAAAACTTTCGATGATCACGCTCGCGCTTTCGTCCAACTGCCTGGGTATCAAACTGTGAGTGAAACTGCCCCGTACACGCGAGCGTAACGGCTCGGGTACGCGAACTCGCTTCAAGAGGAATGGAATTGGAACATCGTTGTATGAGGTTAAAAATCTGTGTACTGGCGGTCGTGACGTCGGCCGGCTTGTTGAGCGGCTGTGACACGCCCGAGGGGCAAGGCGCAGGCTATGGTGCCGCGGGGGGTGCGATCATCGGCGGTCTGGCCGGCGGTAACGTCCGGAGCGCGGCGGCCGGTGCAGCCGCGGGAGCCGCGACGGGTGCGATCATCGGAGCCATCGTGCACGAGAACGAGCGCCAGCGTTATGATCAGGATGCCCCGCCGGGGGGATACCCCTATGGACGCCGGACCGAATACCCGGGAGTGGTGCAGAGCCCGTATTATCCGCACAACCTGATCGACGTCCACGGGATCCCGCCCGGCGCCCTGGTGCTGGATCCATCAGTGAACCGCCCCTTCGTGCGGCCCTGAGGGGAAATGCCACAAATGGAAGAGAGTGGCGGGTAACGGGTAATGAGTAACGGGTAACGGGTAACGAATGTAAGGTGTCGGGTGTCGCGTCGAGTAAATGCCGCTGAGCGGTGACTTCGACGGCTCATGCGCGTGGCGTTGATTCCATACCGCCGGGGTTACAACTTCGGCCCGTGCCCTTCCACCCGACACCCGACACTCGTTACCCGTTACCCGCCACTGTCTTCCATTTGTGGCATTCTGCTTCTAGCGGAACAGGAGCCGGCAGAAGGCGATCGCGGCGATCATGCCGGCCAGGTCGGCGAGCAACCCGGCCGCAATCGCGTGCCGGGTCCGGGTGACGTTAACTGACCCGAAATACACCGCCACGACGTAGAACGTCGTCTCGGCACTGCCGTAAATGGTGGCGGCCGTGTAGCTTGTGAGGTGATCCGGCCCGAGGCGTTTTACGAGGTCGCTCAGCACGGCAATGGAGCCGCTGCCGCTGAGGGGGCGCATAAGGATCATCGGCAGCAGATCCACCGGCGCGTTCAGCTGCCTAAACACCGGTGCAAGCAGTTGTTGCAACATCTCCAGTGCGCCCGCCTCCCGAAAGACGCCGATGGCCACCAGGATCCCGACCAGGAACGGGATAATGCGCACGGCGATCTGAAACCCTTCTTTTGCGCCCTCGACAAATTCGGTAAAGACCGGAACACCGCGGCCGGCCGCGTACAAGGGAAAACCGGTGATCAGGCAAGGAACCACCAAGGGCGAAAATGCCCGGAACAAGTTGGCCGGGAATCCGGGTGCGTCCGGCGGCGCCGCCTGCCCAAGCACTTCCGGAAAAAGGGTGTGAAGGAAGAGGAAGCTGAGAAACAGCACGAGCGCGGCGAGCAACGCAGCCGCCCAGGGGGCAAGGGGACGCAGCCCTGAAACGGCCGGCGCCGGGGCAGAGGGGGTGCTCGCCGGGGGGGGTCCCGGCGCGGATCTTCGCGTAAAGTACGGGTTTTGCCGGGCAAAGACGGGCAGGCGCTCGAGAATCTTCACGATCGCGACGGCGCACACCGTGGCGAAGCCGGTGGCCAGCAGGGTGGGCGCAATGATTGCCGTGGGGTTCCGGCTTCCATTGATCGCCAGGATATTCATCGCGGTAGCCGGGACCAATTGGACGGCGCTGGTATTCAGGGCCAGGAACATGCACATGGCGTTGCTGGCGGCGTTTGCGCCGGCGTTGAGGCGGTTGAGTTCACCCATGGCTTTGAGGCCGAGGGGGGTGGCGGCATTGCTGACGCCGAGCATGTTGGCAGCGATCGACATCATCATCGAGCTCATCGCCGGGTCAGCGGGTGGAACTTCCGGGAACAGGCGCTGCATCACCGGACGAATCAGCCGGGCCATCACGGCGATCAGCCCCGATCTTTCGGCCAGACGCATCAGGCCGAGCCAGAGCGCCATGGTGCCCACCAGCGGCAGCGCGATGTCCATGACCGCACTCTTGGCGCTCGCGAACACGGCTTGATTCAGGGCGTCCAGTCGTCCGGTGATGCCCGCCACGATGACGCCGGCCAGCAGCAAGCCCGCCCAGATAAAATTCAACATGGAGCGGGCGGCTGATTTCTCTGCAATTGCATAAGCATCTCTTGAAGGCAGCGGCAGGCTGGGCTTGCGACGGGGCCGATTGTGACAGAACTGACAGTGGCGGAAAGGAAAGTTTCGGTTGATCGGCTCAAAGCAACCCGGGAAAGTGATTAATCAACATCAGGTCGATTCACGAAGAATTGCCTTTGCCGCATTTCACCTCGTATTGTGCGACCGAAGGTGACGTGAAGCCAAGAATGCGGAATCTGGCGGTTGAACTGGCGCCGTTCGGCAGTACCGTCAACAGCATTGCCCCCCAGTCCGATTGAAACGCCTATCAACGCCAAGCTGTTGAGTGACCCGAAAGCGCTGCAAGGGCTGTTGAGCAACATTCCGCTGGCCCGGCTCGGGAAGCCTGCGGACGTTGCGGGCGTCGCAGTTTTTTTGGGCTTCGGCAGACGCGGATTACATAACCGGCGCGACCATTTTTGTGGACGGGGGATTAACCTGGAACTACAGCGAACAATAACGACGAATACCTATGCAAATCGGCATCGTAGGCCTTGGCCGGATGGGCGCCAACATGGCGCGCCGCTTACAGCGTCATAATCACACGGTTGTCGTGTTCGACCGAAACAAGGAAGCCGTCCAGCGCATGGCCAAGGAAGGTTTTGAGGGGGCCCATTACCTGGAGGAACTGGTTGAAAAGCTGGAGAAACCACGGGCCGTGTGGCTCATGGTGCCTGCGGGGCTGCCCACCGAGAGCAGCGTGCAGTCGCTCAAGGCGTTGCTGGATGCGGGCGACGCCGTGATCGATGGAGGTAATTCCTTCTACAAGGACGACGTGCGCCGCAGCCGTTCGCTTCATGAAAAGGGGATCCACTACATCGACGCGGGGACCAGCGGGGGGGTCTGGGGCCTTGAGCGCGGGTATTGCTTGATGATCGGCGGACCGGAGGAGGCCGTTAAACGCCTGGAACCGATCTTTGCGGCGTTGGCGCCCGGAAAGGGCACGATCGACGCTACGCCGGGCCGGGAAAAACTCCAAAGCACCGCCGAGCAGGGCTACCTGCACTGCGGGCCGTCAGGTGCGGGCCATTTTGCCAAGATGATCCATAACGGGATCGAGTACGGCTTGATGCAGGCTTACGCGGAAGGTTTCGACATCCTGCGCGGGGCGAACGCCGACCAGCTGGAGGATGGTTACCGTTACGATTTTAACGTGGCCGACATCGCCGAGCTCTGGCGGCGGGGCAGCGTCGTGGGTTCCTGGTTGCTTGATCTGACGGCCATGGCGTTGGCTGAAGACCCGGCGCTGGACCATTTCTCGGGGTTCGTGCAGGATTCGGGCGAAGGCCGCTGGACGGTGCAGGCCGCCATTGAAGAATCGGTTTCGGCCGATGTCTTAAGCACATCGCTGTTTACCCGGTTTCGCTCCCGCAGAGAGCACACCTATGCCGAAAAAGTGCTCTCGGCAATGCGCAACAAGTTCGGCGGCCACGTCGAAACCTTTCCCGGCGAATAAGTGAGGTTATATGGACGTATGCCAGCCGACTCCGCGGGCGGGTGATCCGTGCGCGATCGTGATCTTCGGTGCGTCGGGGGATCTCACGAAGCGCAAGCTCATCCCGGCGCTCTATAACCTGACTTCATACGCGCTTCTGCCGGACAAGTTCAGCATCATCGGGGTTGGTAGGCAGGACTGGTCGGATGCAGCGTTTCGGGATCAGCTGGGCAAAGACCTTGCCCAGCTGGGCACCCAGCCGGTCGACCCAAAAATATGGGGTTACTTTGAGCAGCGAATGAGTTTCTGCTCAGGCGACTTCGGCGACGATCAGACCTATGAATGCCTCAAGGGTTCGCTCGAGCGATCCGAAAAGGAATTGGGCACCGGGGGAAACGTCCTTTTTTACTTTTCGATCCCGCCCGGTTTGTTTGCCCCAGTGGCCGAGAAGTTGGCTCAGCATGGGCTGACCAGGCAGGAGAAAGGCAATTGGCGGCGGGTGATCATCGAGAAACCGTTCGGCCACGACCTCACGTCGGCCCGCGAACTTAACGGGCGGCTCACGAGCGTCCTGGAAGAAAACCAGATTTACCGCATCGACCATTACCTGGGCAAAGAGACCGCGCAGAACCTGCTGATCTTCCGCCTGGGCAACGCGGTATTCGAACCGATCTGGAACCGGCGGTACATTGACCACGTGCAGTTGACGGTGGCGGAGTCGCTCGGCGTGGAGAACCGGGGCGCCTTCTACGAGCGGGCCGGCGCGTTCCGGGATGTGATGCAGAACCACATGTTCATGCTGCTGGCGCTGATCGCGATGGAACCGCCGACGTCGTTGCAGGGGGAAGCCGTGCGAACCGAGAAGGTCAAGGTGCTTGACGCGATCCGTAAACCTTCCGAGGAACAGGTGCTGCGCATGACGGTGCGCGGCCAGTACGGCCCGGGAATCATCGACGGCAAACCGGTGCCCGGTTACCGCCAGGAGGCCAACGTGGATCCGCATTCGCTGACGGAGACCTACGCCGCCATCAAGCTTATGATCGACAACTGGCGCTGGGCCGGGGTGCCGTTCTACTTGCGGACCGGCAAGCATCTGGCCAAGCGCAGCACCAAGATCGTGATACGCTTTAAGATACCGCCCCTCGCGCTCTTCGGTGGCGCGGAAAGCGATCCGATCGCGCCTAACTACCTCGTGTTCCACATCCAACCCGACGAAGGCATCGCCTTCCAGGTCCGAGCCAAGGTACCGGGGCCGACCATCGCGACCAAGGCGGTGCACATGGATTTTGACTACAGCCAGTTCGGGGGCCAAGTGCCGACCACCGGGTATGAAAAGCTGCTCTACGATTGTATGGTCGGCGACGCCACTTTGTTTCATCGGACCGACATGGTCGAGGCGGCCTGGACGGCGGCCCAGCCGATCCTGGACGCGTGGGCCGAGCATCCGCCCGACGATTTCCCGAATTACGACGCCGGGTCCTGGGGACCGGCCGCCGCTGATGCCTTGATGGCGCGGGACAACCACCGCTGGTGGTACGCCCCGGCGAAATAGCGGCGCAAAGGAGAGTTCGGAGTTCGGTCACACGGCGGGCGCAACGGGTGTGGCGGGCACAACGTAAGAGTTCACACGGGCACACCACGGGCACAACGTAAGAGTTCACACGGCGAACACGGAGAGCCACGGCGACCACCGCGGGAAGAGGAAAGAGTTCGGAGTTCGGCGTTCGGAGCGGCATCCTGGGTGCCGGCTGCCGCTGTCGAGTCCAGCGTTTGGGATTCTGTTTCTACGTATTCTGCGGATGATTCTGTCTTCCCGCCGTGTGAGCGTGACCTCAGGGGAGATCGGACCGGGTTCTACGACGCCTCCGAACTCCGAACTCCGAACGCCGAACGCCGAGCCCCGAACTCTTTCCTCTTCCCGCCGTGGTCGCCGTGGCTCGCCGTGTTCGCCGTGTGAACTCTTACGTTGTGCCCGCCAAATCCGCCGTGCCCGTGGTGTGACGGCGTTGCTTTTTGAAGACTGCGTGCTTAGCTTGCCAGCCTCTTGTTGGTTATGGCTGCAAGCATTATCCCGAACGAACGGTTGCACGAAATTCAATTTAGCAACGACGAGATCGCGCGTTACTCCCGGCACCTCATCATGCCGGAGGTAACGCTTGAGGGTCAGAAGAAACTAAAGGCGGCCAGCATCCTGTGCATTGGGACGGGCGGCCTTGGCTCGCCGATCGCCCTTTACCTTGCGGCTGCCGGCATCGGGCGGCTCGGGCTCGTCGATCCTGATGTCGTCGATTTTTCTAACCTGCAACGCCAGATCCTGCACGGAACGGACGACGTCGGCCGTAAAAAGCTGAACTCGGCCCGTGACCGCATCAAGGAGATCAACCCGAACGTCCAGGTTGACCTGTACGACACCCTGTTCCGGAGTGACAACGCCAGGGAACTGGTTGCCCCATACGATGTCGTTATCGACGGAACCGACAACTTTCCGACGCGCTATTTGTCGAATGACGTCTGCGTCCTGGCAAAAAAGCCGAACGTGTACGGGTCGATATTCCGTTTCGATGGCCAATGCACGGTGTTTGCGCCGCACCTCGGGGGTCCCTGTTACCGGTGCATGTTTCCGGAGCCGCCCCCTCCGGGCATGGTGCCCAGCTGTGCCGAGGGCGGGGTCCTCGGCGTTCTCCCCGGCATCATCGGGGTGATGCAGGCCATCGAAGCGATCAAGCTTATCCTGGGGATCGGCGAACCGCTGATCGGACGTTTGGCGAGTTTCGACGCGCTCAAGATGCGTTTTCGGGAGTTTACCATCCGGCGGGATCCCCAGTGCCCCCTGTGCGGTGAGCATCCGACCATCCACGATCTCATTGATTATGAACAATTCTGCGGGTTACCTCAGGCGGAAGAGGAGAACGCCAGGGAAATGCAGGTGCCGACGATCGAGGCGCGCGAACTCAAGGCGAAACTGGACCGCAACGAGCCCTTCGTGCTGATCGACGTGCGCGAGCCGTACGAGTATGAGATCTGTCACATCCCGGGCTCGCGCCTGATTCCGCTCGGCGAACTGCCGGCGCGTCTCAGTGAACTCGACAGCGCGGACGACATCATTCTTCAATGCAAGAGCGGGGCGCGCAGCGCCCGCGCCTTGCACATCCTGCAGGAGGCGGGCTTCAAGAAACTGAATAACCTTGAAGGCGGCATCATTGCGTGGGCGGAGCAGGTTGATCCTTCCGTGCCGAAATATTGAGCCGGCGAATTCAGCCTTAACAAATGGGCTTTGGTTTTGAACCCGCCTGTTGCTGATGACGGGGTTGCAACCCCGGATCCCGGGTTGATCGCGATCCTGAGGTGCCCGGTGACCCGGTCCGGGTTGCGGTGGGCTGAACCGGAAGAACTGGCCCGGGCACAGCGCGCAATGGCCGCCCGCGCCTTGAAAACGCGGGTGGCAGGCGAGCAAATTCTACCGTTCGAGCATTGTTTGGTTTGCGAAACGGGCGAAATCTGCTACCCCGTTCGCGACGACTTACCTTTTCTCGTCCCAGAAGAAGCGTTTCACCTGCCCCCGGCTTGATTCATTCCGTGTATCCGAGCCCGGCGCCCATCACCCCCGTATGGCCAAGGACGAAAAACTGCAAAACCGGTACATAATTCTTGACGAGCTGGATCAGAACAAGTCCGTCGACCAGGACGAATACAAGGAAAAGCTCAAGGACTACCAATTACGGATGCTGAACCTGCAACGGGTTCTCATGGATTCAAAACACAACGTGGTCGTGGTTGTGGAAGGACCCGATGCGGCGGGAAAAGGAGGCGCGATCAAGCGGCTGGTGGAAAAGCTGGATCCGCGCGGTTACCGGGTTTATTCCATCGTCAAACCGACGGATGAAGAGTACCGGCACCACTACATGTGGCGGTTCTGGAACAAGCTGCCTGCCTATGGCCGGATTGCGATCTTTGACCGGTCCTGGTACGGGCGCCTTCTGGTGGAACGGGTCGAGGCTTTTGCGACGACTCACGAATGGAAGCGTGCCTATCGTGAAATCAACGACTTTGAACGTTTGCTCACCGACGACGGCACCGTGATCGTCAAGCTCTACCTTCATATCGACAAGGATGAACAGCTGAAACGGTTTCGGGTGCGGGAGGCCGACCCGTTAAAGCACTGGAAGATCACCGAGGAAGACTGGCGTAACCGGCGCAAGTGGGAGCGCCATAACGAGGCGGCACAGGAAATGTTCGCACAAACGTCGCCGCCGCACGCCCCCTGGACGGTGGTTGCAGCGAATTACAAATGGTACGCGCGTCTGAAGGTGCTGAAGACAACGCTCAGGGCAGTCGAGGCCCTGGACCTTAAAAGTTAGCTTTGGCCGCTGCGGCGTGCGGCACTTCCCTTTTCCCACGGACCGCGATGATTACGTCTGCCAAAAACTATTCTGCCCCGATCGTTTACGGTTGCATGATGATCGGCGGCGCGTTTGACGCCGCCCCGCTTGATGGCGCCCAGCGGAAGAAGGGCCGGGCGGCGATTGAGGCTGCCTTGGAATGCGACATCAATTTCTTCGACCACGCCGACTTTTACTGTTACGGGAAATCGGAAACGATTTTCGGCGAGTTTCTACGGGATCACGCCGGTGAACGGGACCGCTTGGTCGTCCAGAGCAAGTGCGGCATCATTCTACCCGATCAGCCCGAGAAAGGGTTGCCGGGCCGTTTCGACTTGAGCTACCAGCACATCATGGAGGCCGTCGAGGGCAGCCTGGCGCGTTTGCAGACCGATTACCTCGATGTGCTCCTGCTCCATCGTCCGGACCCGCTGGTTGAACCTGAAGAAGTCGCGCGCGCGTTCGACGACCTGCACCGCAGGGGCCGGGTGCGTTCCTTTGGCGTGAGCAACCATTCGCCTGCACAAATCGAATTGCTGCAGGCCTACGTCGACCATCCGCTGCGCTTCAATCAGATCGAGTACAATCCGCTCCACACCGTACTGCACGATGCGGCCATTCACGCCAATATGCGCCGCCCGGAGTACGGCAATCCCGGTGAAGGTATCATCGAGTATTGCCGGATGCATGATATTCAGCTCCAAGCGTGGGCGCCCTTGGCAAAGGGGCTTCTCACCGGAAAAGCCGATTCGGCCGAAGTTGAGCCCCGGGTCAGGCGGGCCGCCGATTACGTTGCCAAGCTGGCCGGTGAATGGGGCGTCAGCCGGGAAGCCGTGGTCATCGGCTGGGTCCTCCGGCATCCGGCGCGCATCCAGCCGGTCGTAGGCACAACCAATCCCGATCGTCTGCGTTCGGCTTGCGAAGCGCTCCAGCTGAACTTCAGCCGTGAGGAATGGTACCAGCTATACACGGTGGCAATGGGCCACCGGGTTCCGTAAGCACCCGGACGAGTTGGGCCGCGGTGCCCCCGCCTGCGCGCGCCGGGCGAGCATCCGCGCCTGGGTCGGATCGATCCGGCCTTGATCCGGGACGCACCACCGGCGATTCAGTACGGATGCGCAGGATGTTGGTGCTGGCGGTCGTTGCGGCCGCGGTCGCGGGCGGTCAACCCGGCCGGGTGCGAGCGGAGAACGCTCGGGACTATGCCGTCGCCGGGGTGGAGATGGTCAGGGCCGGCAAAGACCGGGAGGCTCTGGACGACTTCACCAAAGCGATTCAACTCGCCCCCGGCGACGCGATGCACTACCGAAACCGGGCCGCGCTATACGGCCGGATGGGGGCCTGGGACAAAGCCGCGCAGGATTACACGACGGCGTTGAATCTGCAGAACGATCCCGGGGTGCAATTCAACCGTGGGTACAGCTACCTGCAGGTTGGCAGAGGCGACGATGCGCTGAAAGATTTTGAGGCCGTGCTTAGGCAGCAACCGGATAACGAGCGTGCCCTGCGGCTTCATGCGTACCTCCTGGCAGCGCGAAAGGAGCCGGAAAAGGCCATCGATGATTATGATAGACTTCTGGCCAGGAACCCGGACGACGCCGCGGTTTTGAAGGCCCGTGCAGATGCGTTCCTGGCAATGGGGCAACCGGACCGGGCGATTGCTGACGACACGCAGGCAGTCAAGCTGAACCCGCAGGACGCTGAGGCTCAATCGGCGCTGGCGACGGCGTGTTTGCGGGCCGGCGACAAGGTACGGGCCTTGGAAGCGCTCGATGCCGTGCTCCGGGCAAAGCCGGACGACGTCGACGCCCTGATCCGGCGTGCCCGGCTTCAATACGAGCGGGAACAGTTCGCCGCCGCCGCCGCGGCCTACACGACGGCGATCGGGCTCAAACCGGCCGAGGCCGAGCTTTATTCCGGCCGCGGGTACGCCCGGCTCAAGCAAGGGGATAAACCCGGTGCCCTGGCTGACTTCAACAAAGCCGTCGAACTTGATCCGAACCGGCCGGCCTATCACACGACGAGAATCTACCTTTATGAATCATTGGGTGAAACGGAAAAGGCAATTGAGGATCTCGGCCGCATGCTGGCCCTTAAACCGGATGATCCGCAACTGCGCCTGCACCGCGGCGACCTTTGCCTGAAAGCGAATCAGCCGGACGCAGCTTTGGCGGATTATGATTCGATTCTCCGCGCTGACCCCGGCAACGTTTCCGCCTTGGCCGGCAAAGGCCAGGCGCTGGCGCAGAAAGGCGACCGGCGCGCCGGAGCCGAACAATTACAGAAGGCGTTGGGCACGGCCAAAGATCCGAAACAACAGGACGAAATCCGGCAAAAGCTGCGGGCCCTCGGGGTCGGACCTCTGCTCTGAAAATGCCACAAATGAAGACGTGGCGGGTAACGAGTAACGGGTAACGGGTAACGGGTGTCGGTCACACGGCGGGCACAGCGGGTTTGGCGGGCACAACGTAGGAGTTCACACGGCGAACACGGCGGGAAGAGGGGGAAAGAGTTCGGGGTTCGGAGCTCGGCGTTCGGAACGGCAGAGAACGCCACAAATGACACTGGGTGGCGGGTGCCGGGTAAGAGAGACGCTATATCCGTCGTATGCCCCCTAATCTGTGTAATCTGTGGATGTTTTCTCTTTTCTGCGTTCTTCTGCGTGTTCTGCGGATGATTCCTGTCTTCCCGCTGGGTGAGCCTGACCCCCTGGGGAGATCGGACCTGATTCTACGCTGCCTCCGAACTCCGAGCTCCGAACCCCGAACTCTTTCCCCCTCTTCCCGCCGTGGTCGCCGTGGTCGCCGTGGCTCGCCGTGTGAACTCTTACCCCGTGCCCGCCGAACCCGCTGTGCCCGCCGTGTGACCGACACCTTTCTCCAGTTGTGGCATTCTCCTAACTGCCGTCAATGCTGTACTTGCCCGGGCCGACAAAGGCCAGCAGCACGAATATAAACAACATTTCCAGCGGCCGGGAATACTCCTCAAAATGGTGGGTGGCATGCAGCACGGACATAAAGGCCACGAACATGGTGAAGGCGATAAAACTGCACGCCGGCCGGAACAGAAGCCCCAGGATCAGCAGGACACCGCCGAAGCACTCAGAAAGGCTCGCCAGCAGGCCCCAGGCCAGCGGCAAAAAGCTGATGCCGAGGTTGGTCATGGCGTGGCCTAGCCTGATCCACATCGGCGCGCCGCCGGCGAGCTTGGGCCAGCCATGCAGCACGTACATGACTCCCAGGCCCAGACGACCGACTAACAGGCCGAAATCAGAGTATTTGCTCAGGAAACTCAACATGACTCGATCAAGTAACGATTTTCGGTGTGGGACATGGTCTTCCCACCCGGCGGGGAAGGGTGGCCTGCCACAGAAGGCCGAGGAGTTCAATTGAGCGTCCTGATTACGGTTCCCGCCCGGATGCGACCGCCGGCGGGTTGCTGTTGCTGCTTGCGCTGCCGATCCTTTCGGCCGCTATCTCGGCTGGAAAGACTTCAAACCGGGCCAACGCTTGCTGCACCCGGGCGAGCGGCAGACCGACCACATTTTCGAACGAGCCTTCCACTCGCTCGATCACGAGTTCCGCGGCCGATTGGGCCGCGTAAGCACCCGCCTTGTCAAGCGGGTCAATCAGGGCGTGATAGCGTGAAATCTGCGCGTCCGACAGCGGCTTCAGGGTGACGTACGTCAGTTCCGCATCAACCACGGCTTTGCGGTCCGCGTGGCAAACCACGCAAAAAGCTGTTACGACGAGGTGCGTCTTTCCCGCTAATTCTTTCAGCATCGCTGCAGCCGAGTCGAGGTCTGCGGGTTTGCCGAAAGTCTTGTTTTCCAGGGCTACGACGGTATCGGCGCCGAGTACCACCGCGTGAGGATGCTCCTGTGCGACCTGGCGCGCCTTGAGCCCGGCATTTAGCAGGGTGAGTTCGCATGGGGAGAAGTGCGCCGAGTCCGATTCCTGGACGCGACTCGGGCGGACCTCGACGCGGTAACCGGCGCGCCGAAGGAGATCGGAGCGCCTGGGCGACGTGGAAGCGAGGATGAAAGGCTTCACTTCTGGGTAGTGGGTGACGGTTTGGTAATACCTGCCGGTGACGGCGACGGCGACGATGCCGGGCTGGGCGCAGCGTTCATCTGCAGTTCCTGATAACCGTCCGGGATCGCAAAATCAGCATCGTTGATGGCGGTCTCTTGTACTGAAACAATCGTCGTGACCACCTTCTGGCCCATCACCTCGACCGTGGTGCGGATCGGCAGGCCGGGGAATTTATCGGGCGGGAGCGCAAGCGGACGAAACGCCTCCATACCAGGACCATTCTGTACGTTGTAAAGGACGGTAACCAGTTGCTGATAATTTTTGAAGTCTTTATCGATGGCGACCGTGTTGTGAACGCCGTTCAGGTCGTAGGTATACTCCTCGGTCGGGTAACCATTGATTGTTTCCTGTTTGCCGGTCGGTTTCAATTCCACTCCCGCCGGGTTGTCGGCTTGGTTGCCCAGCATGTTTTTCATGGCGTTAGCCTGGGCAACCATCTGCTCTTTGCTGATCTTGATGAATGCCTTTTGCGGATGAATCAGCACCACCGTTTCGCCCGTGTTGGAATCCATGATGGCGCTCGACTGTTCCGTCGCGTCCACCCGGCATTTCCCGTCCTTCAGCTTAAGCGTGATATTTTCGTTCTGGCCTGCGTTCTCGACGGTTTGCGTGATGACGTAGTCGGCGCGTGCCCCTGTGGCGAGGGCAACAACCGTCCAGGCAAGGAAGAATAAGGGTTTCATCGAAAGGAGACAAAACGTAGCCCGTATCCCCGAGGTGACGCAAGGAGAGCTGATCGTGCCGGGTCAATCGTCGTTGATGACCCCGACCAGCGACACCGGCTGGGGTAACGGCAGTTTCAGGCGCCAGCTCAGGAACGATGCCGGCTGGGTTTTCCAACGAGCGAAGTTCAGCCCGTTGTAGGTGACGACCCGCCAGCGTGGCTCCAGGGGGATGCCGCTGAGTTCGGGCGCTGAAAAAACGCAGGCGGCCGGGCCGGAGCCGGCGAGGAAGGACGCCGCGCTTTCCGGGCGCAGCCGCTGATGGAATGGCCCGGTCACGCTTCGCAGATACCACACCAGGCTTTGTTCATCGTAACCGACCGAACCGGTCCGCGTGTCGGGCCGAAGGTAAGGGCGCAGCCGCTGAACGATCATCTTGGATGGAAACGCGGGTTCAACCGCGGCGAAACCGGCCGTGGCAATCAGAACGTAAACTGCAACGCTCAGGCCCGTGACCCGTCCGGCCGGGAACTCAGGCGACAGGTGCCGGCCGACCAGGAGCGCGAGCAGGGGGAACGCGGGCAGGGTGTAGTGGGGAAGTTTCGTCTGGATCAGGGTGAACACGAGGAAAACGAGGCCTGCCATGAGCAGGAGATAACGATCAACGGCGGCCCGCATGCCGGCTGCCCGGCGCAAAACCTTCAGCAGGCAAAAGCTCCAGGGGGCGAAGCTGACAAAAATCGTGACCAGGTAGAACGGCAGGAAAAGCAGGTACCCCGCGATCCCGGGCGCACCATGGCTCTCCATCGGTTCGATGGAGCGTTGGACCACGTGTTTGCCGATGCCGACGCGCAGAAATTCACCGTGGGTCAAGACCAAGGCCGGTACGCCCCAGACGCCGACGATGACCAGCATCAGGATCAAGCCGGCTCCCTCCGAGATCCACAGAGCGGGTTGGCCATCCCGGGTCCGCTTCCGCGCGTAGACCCAGGGGGTGATCAACGGCAGCAGGGCGATCGGGCCCTTGGCCAGAAAACCCAGGGCTAACGCCAGGTAAAATGCCGCCCAGAGGCGGACCGACGCCGGGCGTTCGAGCCGCTCCCAGCCTGTCCAGCACGCCGCGGTGAAGAAAAAGACCATCGGCATGTCGGCCACGGCGGCACGGGCATGGACAAAGACCTGCAGGCATGTGCCGAATACCAGGGCCGCGGTCCAACCGGCGCGGGAGTTGTTGCCGCAGCGGCGGCCCCAGGCGGCAATCAGCAAGGCGGTGGCGGCAGCAAATACCGTCGAGGGAAATCGAACCGCGAAATCATTTTGGCCGAACAGCTTCATCGCGCCCGCCTGGCACCAGTAAGTGAGCGGCGGCTTATCGAAACGGTACTCGCCGTTAACCCGCGGGATGATCCAATCACCGCTTTGCAACATTTCACGCGAGGCTTCGGCGAAGCGTGGCTCATCCCGGTCGATCAACGGCAGGGTGGAGTTGCCCAGGCCGTACAGCGCCAGCAGCGCGGCAAACAGCAGCAGGCGGCCGGACCAGGCGGGAAAAGCAGAAGCGTTCACTTGAGCATCGGTGGAACTGAAAAGCCGTGCGTGACGGCCGCGGCATCCCGTGTTAGCTGATTTTTTTGCGGCATGGGGCACGCCCACCCTACTGAATTCTCGCGTGATGCAAACCGGAGAGTGGTTTGGACGCTGGCGCTTTCCGCAATCGCCGCCGGCCTGATCGTGGCTGCCTTCTGCGGCGATGCCGCTTGCATCCAGTGGATGCAGGCGCATCAAAACCGGACGGTGTCACGCCTGGCGGCAAAGCTCAGTGAGTTCGGGGATTGGCCGGAACTCATGGTCTATGGTTCGGTGGTCCTGGCCATCGCCTGGATTCGCCGCGCCGGCCGGTTGGTGCATTTGGTTCTCTGTATGATGCTGGCGTCAACGCTTGCAGGTGCGGCCGTGAACTCCATCCGCCTCCTGAGCGGCCGGACCCGGCCGGGTGAGCGGGAAATTCGCAGCGGCTGGTACGGGCTGTGGTACGGCAAGACCTTTCTCCTGCGCAAGAATAAGTTTCACAGCTTCCCATCGGGGCATACCGCCAGCGCCTTCGCTTTTTTCGGCACGGCCGCATGGGCGCATCGCCGTTGGGGGTGGCTCCTCCTGAGCCCGGCCGGTGCAATCGCCTGGTCACGGTTGTATCTCAACGCCCATCATCTGTCCGACGTCGTCGTGGCCCTCATCATCGGGCTGCTCCTGTCTTTTATCGTCTGGCGCCGGGCCGGCCCACGGGTACGCCGCTGGGTTGATGCCCGCTGGCGGCTGCCGGAATCACCCACCGGCCATAAATAGATATGGAAGCATCGGAGCATGGAAGCGCGCGGCGCCAGGGTGTGCCGGGTGCCGGGCTGCCCGCGGCCAGCAACTCTCATCCAGCCATCCGCGCCCGTCTGCTCCGCCTTCGCGCCACCGGGGCGCACTTTAAAAAAAAGCGTGCCAAGACAACGGGGAGTCGTTTAGCTTTTTTAAGATTTCGCAAATGGGGCCATGATGGTGCGTTTGGGCCGGCGTCGGATTTCCCCAGTCCGTCGAACAGGAATGCGAATCGCGGTGATCGCAATCCATAAATCGGATCGATGCCGCCAGGGGTTGATACAACCGTTACAACCGAGACAAGTCATACAATTTAAGCCCTGAGGTATGCCGCATCATGAAGTCGAAGTTTAGGACACACGTTTTTCGCGTCTGGATGCTGGTTGCGTTGTTGCTCTCCTTGGGAGCCTGGGTAGCGGCTCGCGCCGGCGAAGTTCTTTACGCCGATGATTTCACCAACCTAGACCCGACCTGGGGCACCCCGGGTGACATCATCCGCGTCCAGGACGGCAAGCTGGTTCTTAAGCCTGCGCCTAACACGTCCCAAAACATTCTCAACCAATCGCAGGTCTTCGAGGATGCGGAAATAACGCTGGACGTCACCATCACCGACGGAGCGACCGAGGTGCCGGGTGGACTGATCTTCTGGGCGAAGGACTACAGTAATTTTTACTGCTTGTGCGTCAACGCGAATGGCAGGTTCAAGATCAGCCGGTACGTGACGGACCGGTGGCTTAATCCGATCAACTGGACCGAGACCAACGCCCTCAACAAGGGCCTGGGGCAAGTCAACCGGCTGCGGTTGGTGACCACAAGCCATCAGGCGATCATCTACATCAACGACACTTCGATCCTGACCTTCAACGGCCAGCCGCCTCGGGGCGGGGGGTGCATAGGAATTTCGGGTACCTCGGCCGAAGGAAGCCCGACGGTCTGGCAATTTGCCAACCTGCGCGTGATCGCCGCTTCGCCCGGCGGACCAGTGGCTGCGCCTGCCGGTCCGGCGGTACCGACGCCGGCGGCGCTGGCGGCGGCGTCGCCTTCACAAGCTCCACCGGTGCCGACGGCCTCGCCGGCCGCGTCGGTTGCGCCGTCACCGGCTGCAACCGTGGCGGCAGCCGCAGCTACGCCGGCCGCACCCGCAGTGCCGTCGCCCTCCCCTGCGGCGGTCAACGCGGCAACGCCGACTGAAGCGGCGCCCGGACCGGCTCCCGCCGCGACCCCGGTTGTTGCCGCGAGCCCGGCCGTTGCCGCGACGCCTGGACCTGCCGGGGGACGCCGAGTTGCGCTCAGGCTCCATGGGTCGAACACGATCGGCGCTGAACTCGCCCCGGCCATCGCCGAGGAATTCCTGAAGCACGAGGGCGCCATCTCGGTGCAGCGCAAGCCGGGGCTCAGGGAGGATGAAACCAATCTGGACGCCGTCCTGCCGGATGAATCGGCGGAATCGGTGGTCATTGAAATCCAGGGCCATGGCTCCAAAGCGGCGTTTGACGATCTGGCGGCTGACGCCTGCGACATCGGCATGTCGTCACGACGGATCAAGGCCGAGGAAGCGCAGCGGTGCGCGCGTGCAGGGCTCGGCGACCTGGTTTCGGCCGGGGGCGAACACCTGCTGGGTTTGGACGCCATCGTGATCCTGGTTCACAAGTCCAACCCGATCGGCGCGTTGAATAAAGAGCAGCTGGCCGACATTTTCAGCGGTAAAATCACCGATTGGTCACAGGTCGGGGGCCGGCCGGGCGGCATCAATCTATACGCCATGGGCGATCGGTCCGGCACCTTCGACACGTTCAAGGCGCTCGTCCTGGGCTCCCGGAACCTTTCCCCGCGAGCCTTGCGTTACGAGAGTAATGCAAAGCTTTCCGATGACGTGGCAACCGATAACAACGGGATCGGTTTTGCCGGCATGGGGTTTGTACGCGGAGCAAGAGCAGTCGCCCTGGGTGAACCGGGCGCCGCGCCGGTAATGGCCACCCCGTTTTCGATCGTCAGCCAGGAGTACCCGCTTTCGCGCCAACTTTTGCTCTACAGCGCGGTTGAACCGAAAAACCCGTGGGTGCGCAAGTTCCTGGACTTCGCCCGGCCAAAGTTGGAAGTCTTTTCCTGGTGGACATCGGGGGGTGAAGCGGCAGCCCTCGACGCGCTGGTGCGTACCTACCAGACTGCCTACCCCGGGGTGGCGGTGATCAACGCCACGGTGGCCGGCGGGGGCGGATCGGCGGCGAGGCCGGTGCTGCAAACCCGCCTGGCGGTTAACAATCCGCCGGATACGTGGCAGACCCATCCCGGGTGGGAGTTGCTGGGCCAATACGTTACGCCGGGCTACTGCGACTCGCTCTCCGAGTTGTTTCGCAGCGAAGGCTGGGACAAGGCGTTCCCCAAAGCGCTGGTGGATCTGGTCACGAAGAACGGCCAACCCTACGCTGTGCCCGTCGGCATCCACCGCGGCAATGTGCTCTGGTACAACAAGAAGCTGCTCGCCCAGCAGGGTATTACAATCGGACCGAAGCTGAGCTTTGATGAGTTTTTTGCCGATTGCGAAAAATTAAAGGCTGCCGGCGTGCCGGCGCTGGGAGTGGGGGACGCGGGCATCTGGGCTTCAGCGCAACTGTTTGAGAACACGCTGCTGGGGGTGGTGGGACCGCAGGGTTGGTCGGACCTGTTCAGCGGGCGCCGGCGTTGGGATGATCCGGCGGTCAAACAGGCCGTCGAATACTTCGGACGGATGCAGGATTACTTCAATAACGACCATGCGGCTCTGACCTGGGATCAGGCCATCAAGCGCCTAATGGACGGCAAAGTGGGTTTCAGCTGCATGGGCGACTGGGCCGACGGGGAGTTCATAAAAGCGCGACTCCAGGAAAACGTCGATTTCGGCTGGGTGAGTTTCCCGGGGACAGACGGTGATTTCATGCTGGTGTCGGACAGCTTCACCCTGGCGAAAGGGGCGCCGCACAAAGAGTCGGCGATCGCGTGGCTCAAGAGCATCGGCAGCAAAGACGCCCAACGAACCTTCAGCGCTCAGAAGGGTTCGATTCCGGCGCGTACTGACGTGGAACGGGCGGGATTTGACCTTTATCATCAGTGGTCGATGACCGATTTCGCCGAGGACAAACTGCTGCCCAGTTGCGTCCACGGGTCGGCCGCACCGGCCAGCTTCCAACAGGCGTTTAATGATGCGGTGGCCGCCTACATGGCCGACCGCAACACCGATAATTTCACCGGGGCACTGGTGCAGGCAGCCCAGAAGATGAGCCCGGAGGCGGTGGAAAGGGTTGATCTCGGCGGACGAAAGATCGAATTGATGGACAGCCCGCCGTTGCCGCCCGATGCGCCGCCAGACTACGCGCGCCAAGTCCAGGGTGCCGGAAAATTGAACGTAACATTTCGTTTCAGCGCCGGCAGCCGGCGTCTGGATGAAAAGTCGAGGCGAGACCTTGAGCGGATGGTCGAGATCCTGCGGAATCCGCAATACCAGCGGCGCCAACTCCTGCTGTTCGGTTTCTCCGACAACAAGGGTAGCGCCAGGTGGAATGTGGCGCTTTCCAAGGACCGGGCGAAGGAGGTCGCGGAACTGTTCAGAAAGCACGGCATCAGCCCGGCATTGGTTACGGGGTACGGCATGGCTCTGCCCGTTGCTCCCAACGACAGCGACCAGGGCCGCCAGGAAAACCGGCGGGTTGAGGCGTGGTTGCGATAGGGGTAGTGGCTGCCCCGATCCATCGTGGTCGATCCCGAATTGCGCGCACCTGTTGAACGCGGGCGCGCAATCGGGAGCAAGGCCGGCAATCGTCAGTGTATCCGTTTACGACATTTTCAACTATGACTATCAGAGACGACGAACAAATCGACCTGCAAACGCCGAATGGCCCGATGAGAACTTACGTGCTGCGTCCCGCAGCCGACGGCCGCTACCCTGGAATCGTCTTGTTTTCCGAGATCTTCCAGGCAACCGGCCCGATCCGGCGTAGTGCGGCGTTGCTGGCCGGGCACGGCTTCGTCGTCGGAATACCCGAAATTTTTCACGAACTGGAAGCGCCTGGAACCGTTCTCCCGTACGATCAGGCCGGTGCGGATCGCGGGAACGCCGACAAATACGGGAAGGAACTGGCGAGTTACGACACCGACGCGCGTGCGGCGCTCAGCTACCTGAAATCACATCCACAGTGTACCGGCCGATTGGGCGTCATGGGTTTCTGTATCGGAGGTCACCTTGCGTTTCGAGCAGCAATGAATCCTGAAGTGCTCGCTGCGACCTGTTGTTATCCCACTGATATTCACAACGGTCGCCTGGGCAAGGGAATGAAAGACGACTCTCTGGCGCGTGTTCCGGAGATCCGTGGCGAACTCCTGATGGTGTTCGGACGTCAGGACCCGCACGTGCCGCGCGAAGGACGTGCGATCATCTACAATGCGCTGGCCGACGCGAACCTGAACTTCAGCTGGCATGAATTTAACGGCGCCCACGCCTTCATGCGCGATGAGGGATACCGTTATGATCCTGTGGCGGCCCGCATCGTGTACGGCATGGCGGTGGAGATGTTCAAGCGCAGGTTGAACGATGGCGA
Organism: Verrucomicrobiota bacterium; assembly: GCA_019247695.1. Classification (NCBI taxonomy): domain Bacteria; kingdom Pseudomonadati; phylum Verrucomicrobiota; species Verrucomicrobiota bacterium. The sequence goes on from JAFBAP010000088.1 coordinate 23,536, forward strand.
GGCAGTCGCCGAGCCGGTCCGGGCCGGGTGATGGTGCGCGTGGCCCCGGCTGGCACCGTTTGGGCCCGCCTCAAACGAAGGGCAGCCCGGGCCTTCGGCGTTTGAGGCGAGTTGGCTGCGCCGGCGTCGGTCGCCGAGGGGAGGGGACGGTTTTACGGCCTAAACCTCGTCATCCCCGTCTCCGGTACCCTTTTTGTACGTGAGGCCGCGCAGTTTGCCTTCAATAAACGCGTCGAGGTCACCATCCATCACGCCCTGCACGTTACTCGTTTCTACCCCGGTTCGATGGTCTTTAACCATCTGGTAAGGCTGAAACACATAGGAGCGGATCTGGCTGCCCCAGGCAATGTCGCCCTTCTCACCATACTGCCGGTCGAGTTCGGCCCGTTTTTTGTCCTGCTCAACCTGGTAAAGCTTGGCCTTGAGCATGTTCAAAGCCATCTGGCGATTCCGTCCCTGGCTGCGCTCCGCCTGGCATGCGACGACAATACCGGTCGGAACGTGGGTGATGCGCACGGCGGTTTCCACCTTGTTCACGTTCTGCCCGCCTTTGCCGCCGCTGCGGAACGTATCGAAGAGCAGGTCGCTCTCCTTGATCTCGATGTCGACGTCATCCTTAAGTTCAGGGACCGCATCGACGCTTGCGAATGAGGTGTGGCGCCGCTTGTTGGCGTCAAATGGCGAGATGCGAACCAGGCGATGGACGCCGCGCTCAGTCTGGAGGTAGCCGTAGGCGAATTCACCGGCCACAAGCAGGGTCGCCGACTTGATCCCGGCCCCTTCTCCCTGCTGGATGTCGACGATCTGGCTCGAATACCCGTTCCTTTCAATCCAGCGCTGGTACATGCGAAGGAGCATATCCGCCCAGTCGCACGATTCTGTGCCGCCTGCGCCAGCGTGGATCGTAAGAAACGCATTGTTCCGGTCAAACTCCCCGGACAGGAGCATTTTTAACTCAAAATCATCCAGCCCGCGCGTCACCGCCGCGTATTCGTTTTGCAAATCCTGAAAGGCGGCGAGTTGCGCCGCGTGGTTGGCTTCTTCCTGCGTCAGGTCCCGCAACACTTCGAGGTCGTCCACTTTCCGGATCAACTCGCCGAGCGGTTGCACCCTGGAGCGCACTGCGGTGGTTTCATCGATGATCTTTTGCGCCTGTTCCTTACGGTCCCAGAAATCAGGCGCGGCCATCTGCTCTTCCAGGTCCTGAAGTCGCCGTTGTAGGGCGGCGTAGTCAAAGATACCTCCGAAGCTCGCCGATGCGGGACTTGAGTTGATCGATGCGAATGGCTTGGAAATCGATTTCCATAAGGTGGATTAAACTGAGTGAGATCAGCGTCCCTGTAAAGGGTCACACGGCGGGCACTGCGGGTTTGGCGGGCACAACGTAAGAGTTCACACGGCGGGCCACGGCGGGCCACGGCGATCACGGCGGGGAGAAGAATGCCGCAGATGAGGGCTGCTGGCAGGCACGCCGGGCACTTGCGCCGTCTTTGCCCCGGGGCGGAGACGGCGCATCCTCGCCAGGGCCCGAATTCGGGGACCGGATGATTTTGTCTTCCCGCCGTGGTCGCCGTGTGAACTCTTACGTTGTGCCGCGTCCGAAGGCGGCCAGTTCAGGAAACTGCGTACGAACGAAGCGGCGCACCTCTTCGCCGCGTACGGCCCCGCTTTGGACCAGCGTTTCGCAGGCGGCACGGCACCTTTCCACGTGGAGCGTGCGCACGATGGCCTTCGTCCGGGCGACTACCCGGGGGCCGACGCTCAGGGAGAGCAAACCGCACCCCAGCAGAAGCGGAATCGCCTCAGGGTCACCCGCCAGTTCGCCGCAGATCGACAAGGACCGCGACGCCGCGCGGGTGTCGCCCGTTGTCATGCGAATGGTTTTCAGAACGGCGGAATGCAGTCCGTCCTGAAATGCGCCCAGGCCCGGGTGCCCGCGTTCAGCGCAGAGAAGGTATTGAACCAGGTCGTTGGTTCCCAGACTGAAGAAATCCGCTGCCGCGGCCAGCGAACCGATGCTGAGCGCCGCGGCCGGGGTCTCGACCATGGCGCCGACGGACAAGGGCCATTTGTGAGCAACGCCGCGTTCGCGCAAGCCATGGTGCTCCTCGACCAGCGTGCGTTGTGTATCCAGCAGGTCCACCGCGTCAGCCACCATGGGAACCATCACGCTCAGGTTGCGATTATTCGCCAGGCGCAGGAGCGCCCGCAGGTGGGCACGGAGGAATTCCGGGTGCCGCAGGAGAAGCCGAATCCCGCGAATGCCCAGGAACGGATTTGCTTCGGCGCCGACGCCAAGAAACGGAACGGATTTATCGGCGCCGGCATCAAGCAACCGAATCACGACGGGCCGATCATCCCAGGGCTCAAGGAGTTGATGCAGCAACGCAAACTGCGCCGATTCGTCCGGCGATGTCCTGAACTGCTGAAACAGGAACTCTACGCGCAACAGGCCGATTCCGTCTGCGCCTTCGGCCACGGCGGATTGGACCTCTTGAGCGGAGTTGACGTTGGCCAGAACGCGGATCATAGCACCGTCGACGGTAACGGCAGGGCCGGGTGGCTGTGCCCGCCATTGGGCTTGAGCTTTTTCAGCCGACTCGCGGCGCTCACGCACGTAGGCGACAGTGGCGGGATCCGGATCCGTCCAGATCTGGGTGGCCCCCGCGTCGAAGGCGACCTGGCGGGCTTGCCGGAGTTGCGGGGCGGCATCGCGGGCCCCGCCAAGGCAGGGAATCCCGGCGGCCCGAGCCAGGATGGATCCGTGCGAGAAAGGACCGCCGCCCAGTTGCAACACGCCCTGGAGCCATGACGAACGAACCTGGTCGAGCAGGGAAGGGGAGAGTTCCTCGCACACGAGCACGAACGGTTCGTCCGGCAACTGGCGGGCGGCGGGTCCGGCGGAAGCGCCGGGCAAATGCCTGAGTACGAGCCAGCCCAGTTCACGAAAGTCGGCGGCGCGCTCACGGAAGTACGAATCGTCGGCCTGTTCCTGCAGGGAGGCCTGCTCGGCCATGGTCTCGACCCAGGCGCGTGCGGCTGACCTGCGTTGCTCGCGGACGCGAGCCTCAGCCTGGTCCCTGAGATACGGATCACCCACGATCAACACCTGCGCTTCGACCATGGGGCGTTGCTGTTTGCCGAAGGAACTATCATCCCCCATGCGCAGCTTGTCTTTCAGCGCTCGAACGGCCGCCGCCAATCCGCGCGCGAGTTTATCGAGCTCTGCAGGGATCCCGGGCGGCGAGACGGGTTCATCAGCGACCTCGGCCAGTGGTGCGAGGTTATCCTGATCAATCCAGAACGGCCGGCCGATTGCGACCCCGATCGAACTGGTGAACAACAAGCCCCTGCCGGACTGCGCATCGGGCGCCGCCGGACCTCCAGGTTCGGTGCCGGAGGCTTCCTCCCCGAATCGTTGAGCCGCGAGTGAGCGAATCCGCCGGCCTGCCTCCTCCGCCTGCAGCCCTGCCAATTGAAAGCGGGCACGGTCACCGTACGAAAGTTGCAGGCGGGCGATTTCCACGAGGCTGCGCGCCTCGACCGGCCCGCGCTTTTTGGTCAGATTTTCCACACGGACCTGAGCATCGAGTCCGGCCAGGACGCCGAGGAGAGCTGCGACCGGCCGCAAGTGCAGTCCATGGGCGTTCTCGATCCTTAGTTCAATCTCTTCCTCGGGCAGTTGCGCGGGCGACCTGGAAGGATCGGGTTGCGGACCCAGGTCCCGCGCTTCGGCATCGCCCAATTGTTCCTGCTTGGGCGTGAGGCTTGCTGCGGCGGCGGCGACCACCTGTGCAAGGGGGGATCCGATGCGAATCTGTACTGCCGCAGCAATTGCCCCTTCAACCAAAGGAGCTGAGCATAAGCGGACGCGGGGCCGTTGGGTTTCATCCAGCAGATCCAGGGCGGTCTGCGCGCTCAGGACCGCACTGCCCATATCCATCAGGACGGCGGCCCCGGCATCGGATAGCACCGCCTGGATCGCCTCGAGAATGTCCAGTGCGTCCGTGCCAAGTTCCCGGTGGTCCTCGCCGGTTCCCCCCGCGGCCGCCACCGGCAATTCCGGTCCGGTGGCTTGCCTGGCGAGTTCCGCTGCCGCGACGGCGAGCTTACGGCTGTGTGAAACCAGGATCAGGCCGACCATCGATGATCCCATCTCGAACGCGGTCCGGACGGATCCCGGTTATGGCTTCGGCGTCTGCAGGGCGAACGTTTCCGCCAACGCCGTGAAAAGGTACGCGGCGGACGTTGCGCCCGGGTCCTGGTGCCCCCGGCTGCGTTCTCCCAGGTAACTCGCGCGCCCCTTGCGGGCCAGCAACGGGATCGTCGCTTTTGCGCACTCCTGGGCCTGCGCCGCCACCTCGGCCAGGGCTGACGGGGTAAGCTCGCCGGCCTCCGCCGCTTTTCGCAACGCCGCGACCGCCGGTTCAAGCACGTCAACCATCGTTTTGTCCCCGGCGGCGGCTTTGCCGCGCTGAATCACGCCGGCTACGCCCTTTTCCAACCCGGCGGCAAACTCCTGCGGACTGAGGGTTGGACGCCCGGCCAGTCCGGCGCCGGCCTGCAAAAAGAAGGTGCCGTACAACGGCCCGCTCGCACCGCCGACGGTGCTGATCAAGGTCATGGCGGTTACCTTGAATACTTCGCCCGGATCCTTGCCTTCCAATCCCGGGAGTTTCGCTAGGACGGCCTGAAATCCGCGGTGCATGTTGGCCCCGTGGTCGGCGTCGCCGATGGCGGAATCCAGGGCGGTGAGGTGATCCTTGTTTTCCGCCAGGATCCCGGCGTAACGCTCGAGCCAGCGAAGCGCGGTAGCGGTGGTGATCCCGTTCGCCATAACTAACTCCGGCGCACCCTGGTTCCCGGCCTAGAGGCCCCAGCGCAGGGCCGGCGTGCAGACCGGGGCATCCCAAAAATGCTTAAGCTCATCATCGAGTCGGAGAAGGGTCATCGAGGCTCCCGCCATTTCCAGGCTGGTGATGTAAGGCCCAACCAAGGAGCGCGCCACGCTGATGCCCCGGTTCCGCAGGATCTCTTGCGCCTTTCGATAGAGAATAAACAGTTCCAACAGGGGCGTCCCACCCATGCCGTTCACGAAGAGCAGCACTTCATCCTGCGATCCGGGCGCGAGGTCATCCAGGAGCGGCTGCAAAAGCATTTCGGTGACCTCGTCAGCCGGCCGTATCTTCATCCGCTCACGACCCGGTTCGCCGTGGATCCCGATGCCCATTTCCATCTCATCCTCGGCCAGTTCGAACGTCGGCTTACCGGCGTGCGGGACGGTGCATGACGTCAGGGCCATACCCATGCTTCGTCCAGCCGCGTTCACCTTGCCGCAAAGGGCGGCCACTTGCTCAAGGGACCGGCCTTCCTCGGCAGCTGCGCCGCAGATTTTTTCGGCGAGCACGGTGGCCCCGACCCCGCGCCGTCCCGCGGTGTAAAGGCTATCCTTAACGGCGACGTCATCGTTGATCACCACCGCTTCGACCGCGATGCCTTGATCCCGGGCAAGGTCCGCGGCCATCTCAAAATTCATCACGTCACCGGTGTAGTTCTTCACGATGTGAAGCACACCCTTCCCGCCATCCACCGCTTCGGTGGCGGCAAGCATCTGGTCCGGCGTCGGGCTGGTAAACACCGCCCCCGGACAGGCGGCGTCCAGCATGCCCCGGCCCACGAACCCGCCGTGGAGCGGTTCATGGCCGCTTCCGCCACCGGAGATCACGGCAACCTTACCTTTTACGGGTGCATCCGTTCGCTTCAGGAAGTTAGGACCGAAGTGCGCCGTCAGGATGCCATCATAAGCGGCCGCCAAGCCGGCCATAGCTTCTTCGACAACGTCTTCAACAGAGTTAATGAGCTTTTTCACGGGGGAGGGGACGTCGGTCGCGTCCACTATACCCGGCGGCGGCCGAGCGTCGAGTGTCGAGTTCGGAGTTCGGTCACACGGCGGGCACAGCGGGTTGGGCGGGCACGACGTAAGAGTTCACACGGTCACGCCACGGGCACGACGTAAGAGTTCACACGGCGAACACGGCGGGCCACGGCGACCACGGCGGGAGGAGGAACGAGTTCGGAGTTCGGAGTTCGGAGCGGCAGCACGGGGGCCGGTTGCCGGTGTCAAGCCCAGGGTTTCTGGATCCTTTTCTGCGTTCTTCTGCGGATGATTCCGTTTTCCCGCCGGGTGAGCCTGACCCTTCAGGGAGATCGGACCCGTTGATACGACGCCTCCGAACCCCGAACCCCGAGCCCCGAACTCCGAAGTCGTTCCTCTTCCCGCCGTGGTCGCCGTGGCCCGCCGTGTTCGCCGTGTGAACTCTTACGTGGTGCCCGTGGCGTGACCGTGTGAACTCTTACGTCGTGCCCGCCCAACCCGCCGCGCCCGCCGTGTGACCGAGCTTTCGCTTTACCTCATGATCGTGACCGGGGTGCCGATGTCGACGTTGCTGAAAAAGATCTCGGCCATCTTGCCCGGCATTCGAATGCATCCGTGGGATGCGGGATAGCCCGGCAGATAACCTTCATGCATGCCCACGCCGCCGGTGATGCGCATGAAAAACGGCATTGGCGCACCTTTGAAGAGTGCCCCGGGCGGCTTCGGATCCTTGCCTATGGAGACGTCTTTTTGGATGACGTTGCCGGCCACGTCCACATAGTCCCCGTAGAGGTTGGACGCGTGGTCCCGATCTTTCTGCATGATCTTATAGCTGCCCGGCGGCGTGTTATATCCTTCACGCCCGGCAGAAACCTGCGACACGCCGACGAGTTGGTCCCCCTTGTAAAAATAGGCCCGTTGCTCGTTCAGATAAATAACCACGGAGGCAGGACCTTGAACACCGTCCCCGTCCCAATAAGAAATCGGATCGTACCCGTCCGCGGGGCCCTGCGCGGTGGCCAGGGAGCCGGTCGTCGGCAAATACGACGTGTTCGGGTTCGCGATTCGCGCCTTTTCGTTGTTTCCGCAGGCGGACAGCACGAGCGCGGCCGCGACCAACGCGATACGACGGAAGTACATCATAGGCTTAAAGCAGGAGCGCTGACATAGACAACTTATTCAGGAAGGTCAAGCCGCTGTTTATGATTTGAAAACCGTGAAAACGGGGGCCGCGTTGTCCCAAAGGGCTTTTGCTGCTATATTCCGGGTTCATCTATGCCGACCTACGAGTACCGTTGCGAGAAGTGCGGGCAGAATTTTGAGGCGTTTCAATCGATGAAAGACCCTGCCTACAAGGTTTGCCCGAAAGAGCTCTGCCGCCAGCCGGAGTGGGAGCAGGGTCCGGTGAAGCGCCTGCTCGGGACCGGCGCCGGCCTGATTTTTAAAGGCTCAGGTTTTTACATCACGGATTACCGGAGCCCAAGCTACAAAGAAGCGGCCAAGAAAGAGTCGGGTTCGAGCGCGGGCAGCGGCGGGAATGGCGGTAGTACCGGTGGCGGGAGCAACAGCGGAAGCAAACCCGGTGGTTCCACGGGTACCGCCGGCGGCGGCACACCGGCCAAGAGCTGAGTGGTGTCGAGGGTTGTCGCAGCTTGACGGCGATGATATCTATTCACCTTCATGCCGGCCGCATCATTTCTGTCGTATGTTTCGATTAACCCGGCGCGAACAGGTTCTCATCCTGGGGTTGTGCCTTGCCCTTTTTGTGGGCGCAATCGTTCAGCACTTTCGTGCGGCGGGCAAGGTGCCGGCGCAGGTTGAAAGCAAGTAAAATCATCCATGCAGAAGTCCTTCAACGAGATTGTCGATCAGATCGTCGAACATAACCCTCGGTACGACCGGGAAGCGTATCGGTTCGTCAAGGAGGCCCTCGAGTTTACCATCAAGCAGCGCAAGCGGGCCCTGGCGGAGACCAGCCACCACGTTAATGCTGCCGAGCTTCTCGACGGTTTTCGCCAGTTTGCCCTGAAGGAATTCGGGCCGATGACGTCGACGGTGCTGGATTACTGGGGAATCCGAGCCTCGGAGGATGTGGGTCAAATTGTCTTCAACCTCATCGAAGCCGGTGTCTTCGGTAAGACGGAATCCGATTCGCTGGAGGATTTCCGGGGCGGGCTCGATTTTCAGGTTGCGTTTGTGCAACCCTTCGAGCCGGTGCGAACCTCGTCGAAGGGGAAATCTTAGGGGCGCTGGATCGATGGAGTTTACGGAACTGCGGACGACGCAGCACGAACTTGCGAACGGCACGACGATCCTGGCGGTTGAGCGGCCCGGTACCGAGGCAACCAGTATCCAGGTATGGTGCGAGACCGGCAGCATCAATGAGGGTGCGTGGGCCGGGTCCGGCCTGACGCACCTCCTCGAACACATGTTATTCAAAGGGACGGCGCAGCGCAGCGCAGTCCGGATTGCCGAAGAGATCCACCGGCATGGCGGTTATCTGAACGCCTACACGTCCTTCGATCGGACGGTATACTGGGTTGATTGTCCCCGGTCTGCGCTGGGGCCGTCCTTGGAAGTTTTAGCCGACATGACCTTCCGGTCGTCGATCGAACCCGCCGAGCTGGAGCGCGAAATGGACGTTATCCGGCGCGAGTTTGAGATGGGGTATGACGACCCGGACCGGCTGCTGAGCCAATTGACGTTTGCAACGGCATACCAGGCCCATCCCTGCCGGTTCCCCGTCATCGGTCTGCGGGAGATATTCGATCGCCTGAACCATGCCGCGGTAATGGACTATTACCGCCGCCGCTACGTCCCGAACAATGTGTTCGTGGTTGTTGCCGGCGACTTTGCCCCGGAGGCCGTCCGGGATGAAGTGGAACGGGCATTTAGTTTCGCCCAGCCGGCGCCCCTCGAGGCCGCCGTCTTGCCGGAAGAACCGCGCCAGCAGGGGCGCCGATCCAGGAGCCGGGTGTTCGATGCCGAGCTTGGCTACTTCAACCTGGCGTTCCATATCCCGCCGCTGTTCAGCCCGGATACGCCCGCGCTGGACATCACTTCCGTGATCTTGGGCGGGGGTGTCAGCTCGGTCCTTTACAAATCGCTACGGCAGGAGCGGGGTCTCGTGTACGGAATCAACGCATTCAGCTATACGCCGGCGTTTCCGGGGCTCTTGACGATTTCCGGAACGTGTGCGGAGAAGGGGCTTGACTCGGTTGAACACGAGGTGATGTCAGCGCTGCGGCAATGGCGGCGCCACGCCCTGGAACAAGCGCAGCTGGAGAAGGCCAAGCGCGTGATCTGGGTCACCGCGATCGAGCAGTTGCAGACGGTCAAAGGCATAGCCACCGACGCCGGCCTGAACTGGCTGTATACCCGCAACGTCAACTACAGCCATCGGTACCTGGAAAAAGTTTGGGAAGTGACCCGGGAACAAGTCGCGGATGTCTGCGACCGATTCCTGGTAGAGGATAACCTCTCCTTCACCAGCCTGCAGCCCCACCTTGCCCCGAAGGCGCGCCCGGTCCGGCGACCACTCCCGGCGGAGCCGGAGATCGTAACTTTGGCGCCTCATGGGGAGGTGCTGCTGATTCCGGACGCTCGTTTGCCTCTCCTGCATGCGTCCGCGATTTTTCGTGGCGGGGTGCTGGCGGAAGGTCCCGGGCAGGGCGGTTTGGCGCGACTGCACTCGCAGTGCGCGGTAAAGGCGACCCGGCGCCGGAATCCGGCGGTATTAGCCGAACAAATCGAAAGCCTCGGCGGCTCACTTTTCGGAGATTCCGGCTACAACTCGGTGCGACTCACGATCAACACGCTGGCGGCGGACAGCGACCGGTTGCTCGACATTTTCGCGGACGTGCTCGCGGAACCTGTTTTCCCGCCGGGAGTACTGGAACGGGAGCGTGAAAGCCAGCTCGCCGCGATCCGGGCCGACGACGCGCAACCGTACATGGTCGCCCGCCGCATTTTGCGCCGTGCCGTTTACCGGGATCATCCCTATGCGCACAACGTGTTGGGCACGGTCGATTCCGTGGGGCGGCTGACGCAAGGCGATCTGCACGCGATGAACGAGCGCACCGTGCTTGGGGGGTCCGGGCTGCTTGCCTTCAGCGGCCAGTTTGACCGGAACCGCCTGCTGGATCAGCTCACCGCCCGGTTGCCCGCCATGCCCCGGGAGAGGACGGGGGTCGCTGCAGACGTACCGCCCGCGCAGCCGCTTGAGGACGAGCGAATCACGCACCGGGACCAGCGTAACCAGGCCATCACGATGATCGGATTTCTGGCGTGCTCACTTTACGACCCCGACCGCGTCGCCTTCGAGCTGCTGGATGAAGCCACCGGTGACTCGAGCTCCCGATTTTTCATCCGGATTCGGGAGGAGCTGGGGCTCGCATATTCAGTGGGGACGTCCCTGTCGCTGGGGCTTGCGCCGGGCTTGTTTACCGTTTATGCCGCGACGAGCCCGAACGCCGTCGAACGCGTTGCGGAGCTCTGCCACGAACAGGTGAAACTGATCGCGGAGCACGGGCTCAGCGAGCGCGAGTTTGAGCGGGCGAAGGCCCGGTTGCAGGCTCAGTATGCCTTCCAAAAACAAAACCTGGACGGATACGCGCACGCGACGGCGTTGAATGTTCTGTACGGGCTCGGTCCGCGTTACCAGGAAGCCCGCCAGGAGGCCATCGGCGCGCTGACGCTGGAGAGCGTCCAGGCAATCTGCCGTAAATATTTAATGGATAAACCATCGGTAACAGTCATTGTTAAACCTTAACCCTATTCGATCAGTATGGCAGAATACCAGCACACGGTCACGTCCGCAGGCGAGATGACCCAGCGATTCATCGAATTTGTTCTGATGCACGCTCAGAACGCCGCATTTATGCTCGGCCAGATCCCGCATCCGCAAACGGGTAAGCCCGAGGTCAACCTGGATATGGCGCAGTTATTGATCGACCAGCTCGTCATGCTCCAGGATAAGACGAGCGGAAACCTGAATTCAGACGAAGCCCGCATCCTTAACGGCACGATCGCCAACCTGCAGATCGCCTTTGTGGAGGCTGTGCGGAAACGGGAAGGGCGTGGTGAACCGCCGGCCGCGACGTCGTCCGCCCCCGAGGCGGCGGCCGGACCGGGCCAGGTCTCGCGTCCGGAGGCCATCGCCGAGCAGCAGCCGCCGCCGGATGCGGATCCTGGCAAGGTGGAGCCGGCGCCGGCGACGGAGTCACGCAAGAAGTTCGTCAAGAGCTATGGCTCATGACGGCGGCCGTGGTGTAATCACTTCGCGGCGAAGGTCTTCGGGAGGTCTCGACGCCGGTGTAAGACAGGTTGCCGCGGCCGGGCCTTCCGCTCAACCGGGGCGCATCCCAGCGAGTTTGCCGCATGTCGAGAACCTGCGTTGTAGGTGACGTCGAGTTTGGGGGCAGCGCGCTCGCTTTTGTGCTCGGGCCTTGCGTCATGGAGTCGGAGGGGTTTGTCCGCAACCTTGCCGGTGACCTTGATAAGGCATGCCGGAAGCTCAGGGTGCCCTTCATCTTCAAAGCTTCCTACGACAAGGCAAACCGCAGCTCCGTCCGGTCTTTTCGCGGTCTCGGGCTGGAAGCCGGCTGCGAGCTGCTCGCTGAGGTGAGGGAAACTACGGGCCGGCCGGTAACGACGGACGTACACTCGGCGGAAGAAGCAAAGGTGGCCGGCCGCTACGTTGACCTGCTGCAGATCCCCGCTTTTCTGTGCCGCCAGACGGATCTCTTGCAAGCGGCCGCCGAAACGGGGCGCCCGGTTAACGTGAAGAAGGGGCAGTTTCTGGCGCCCTGGGACGTGAAAAACATCGCCGAGAAACTCGAAACGTTCGGCTGCCGGCAGTACGTCTTCACGGAACGCGGGGCCAGTTTTGGTTATCAGAATCTCGTGGCGGACATGCGTTCGCTTTACTGGATACGCGAGCAGGGTTACCCGGTAATCTTCGACGCCACCCATTCCGTTCAGCGTCCCGGCGCCGGTGGCGATCGGAGCGGAGGCGACGGCGTGCTCGCCCCGGTCCTCGCACGGGCAGCCGTTGCAGCCGGGTGCGACGGGGTGTTTATTGAGACGCACTACGATCCGGGTGCCGCGCTCTCGGACGGACCTAACCAGATCCGCTTCCAGGAGTTGCCGCACCTCCTTCGCAGGCTCACCGAAATTCATGAAATCGTACGTTAGGACGTGCGCGACATTGGGCGTAACCGGGACGCTGGTCGCTGCGTCGTTCGCTCAGGACGCAGCGTCGGGGCGCAGGTTGGATATCCCCGTACCGGTGGGACACGAGGTTAAGGGGTTGCACCTGCCTGTACGGAACAACGAAGGTAAAATGGACATTCTGTTCGACATTGAAACCGCAACGCGGCTTGACGTCCAGAATGTGCAGATGCAGACCGCGTCGATCCAAACCTACAACCAGCAAACTTCGCTACCGGAGGTGAAGATTGACCTCAGGAATTCGACCATGAATCTGCAGAACAACGTGATCCGGAGTAACGAGCCGGTCGTGATCACGAGGAGCGATTTCAAGCTCACCGGGAATGGCCTGGAGTTCAATTCCAAGACGCGCCAGGGTCGCGTCACCGGCAACATCCATATGCTCATCTACAACCGGAATGAGCTCGACCAGAAACAGGAGAAACGCGATCCGGCGGCTCAGGCACCCTGATGAAGTACTGGTTTTGCATTTTGACGGTGGGTTGTTGGGTAATGGCTGTAACGGGTCGCGCGCAGGACCGGCGCCCCGCAAAGGCGGCGCCCAAGGCGGCCGCGGTGGCCGCCGCCAGCCCGAAAAAGAACGACCGGAACGGCAACGACCTGTTCGGCGACAGCCAGCAGGAGGCGAAGGGACCGACCGAGATCACGGCGAAAGAGGAGGCGCAATTCGACTCGCAATCACGGAGCGCGGTTTTCGTCGGCAACGTCAAGGTGATCGATCCGTCCTTCACGATGACCTCCGACAAGCTCACGGTGCATTTGAATCGTGAACAGGACGGTGGCGGGTTGCAAAGTGCGGAAGCCGAGGGTCACGTGATGATCGTTCATATGAACCAGCCCAAGCCACCGCCTGCGGGTGCGCCGGCCGGGCAGACTCCGGCCGCCGCGGCCGCCGCGGCCGGGGCCCAGCCGGGGGCGCCGCCGGGACAACCGGCGCAGCCGGTGCGTTCCACCGGCCAGTCTGAACGCGCGATTTACGAGCCCAAGGACGGTTCGGTCACCCTGCTCGGATGGCCGCAGGTAACCCAGGGGCTTAATACCCACATTGCGATCGAGCCGAACGTAAAAATGGTGCTGTACCGCGACGGCCGGATGAAAACGTACGGAAGCACCCGAACCCTCATTCAAGAGAAAACGGAGCCGAACAAGTCCCAGACGAATGCCGCCCAGTAACTTAACCGCACCTTTTCCTGACGTGGAAACCGTTCAGGAGACCGGTAACCGAGTCCTGCAGACCGAGAAACTGGTAAAAATCTACGGGGGCCGTGCCGTCGTCAACGGCATCGACATCCACGTAAACGAGGGGGAGGTGGTCGGGTTGCTCGGCCCGAACGGGGCCGGTAAAACGACCACGTTTTACCTTATCGTCGGGTTGGTACGGCCCAACGGGGGCAGGGTGCTCTTTCGGGAGCGTGACGTAACCAAGCTCCCCATGCATCGCCGGGCCAAGCTGGGCATGGGCTACCTGCCCCAGGAAGAATCGATCTTTCGGAAACTGACGGTCGAGGAGAATATCCTCGCCATCCTCGAAACGCTGCCCATCTCCCGCAAAGCGCGGCGGCTGAGGTGCGAGGAATTGCTGCGGCAGTTCGGCATCGAAAATCTGGCCCGAAATCAGGCCCTTACCCTGAGCGGCGGTGAAAAGCGCAGGCTGACGATCGCCCGCTCGCTGGTGACCAATCCGCGGTTGATGATGCTGGACGAACCCTTCAGCGGCGTCGATCCCATCGCCGTGGCGGAAATTCAGCAGCACATTTCCAATCTGAAGAAGTCCGGCCTGGCCATCCTGATCACTGATCACAACGTCCGGGAGACTTTAGAGATTGTCGACCGGGCATATTTGATCTATGACGGAAGAGTAGAGAGCCACGGCACGCGGGAGTTCCTGATTAACGACCCCGTAAGCCGCCACCTCTACCTGGGAGAACGTTTCAGAATGTGAGGGGTCACCTGACCAGAATCATGACCTCAGTTGAGCCGATCGGTTCTCATGCTGTCGGGCTCAGCGGCCCCCTTCACCTCCCAGCCATCGCAAACGCCACTCCCGTGACCTCTTGTGCACCGGGAGCTGGTCCTCTTAATCATCACATGGAGACCTCGTATGCAGATTAGAAATGCGAATCCACCTATCCAGGTAACTGGCCGGCATGTCAGCGTCACCGAGGCAATGAAAGAGTATTGCCGTCGGAAAGTGGCCACATTGCACCTCGATTATCCGAAAATCATCGAAGTGCAGGTGATCCTAGACGTCCAGAAGTATCGACACTTGGCGGAGGTGATTCTGCATTGCAGCAACCATATTACCATCGAGGCAAGTGCGGTTAGTTCCGACATGTATGCGTCAATCGATCAGGTGGTTGATCGGATCGGGCGGCAGATGCGCAAGTACAAAACGCGTCTGATGCAAAATCACCGGCCGCGCAAGCAGGCGGTCAGGCATTTGGAGGAACAAATTTTGCGCTGGCAATGGACGGAGCCGAAAGCAACGGTCGAAGCGGTCCTGGCGGATGAACCGGCGCCCCTGCCTGCGGCCGGGCAGGACGGTGCTGGCGGGCCGGAGGTGATCCATACGGAGAAGTACCCGGTGAAGCCGATGTTCGTCGACGAAGCCGTCCTCCAGATGGAAATGTCGACCAAGCAGTTTTTGGTGTTCCTGAACGCGAAATCCGATAAGGTCAATGTCCTCTACCGACGAAAGAGCGGCGATTTTGGCCTAATCGAGCCGACTTTCGACCGGTGATTTCTCCGCTGACCGGCTGGCTACCGTCGTTCCAGCGATTCATCCGCGGCGCCCGGTTCACGTGCCGGGCGCCGCAGACATTCCGGCCATTCGGTCCGGACGGCGGAATCCGCCCATCATGCCCCGCCGGGAGACGGGTAAGGCAATGATCGGTCGTTGGGCCGGCCCGGAACCGGGTCATCGCTTGGTGATGTCCCCATGCCGGGGCGGGGGGAAAGGTCATGCGGCGGGTTAAAGTGCCGGTAGTTGAGGTCGGCGAGTTTTACGCCCGGCACGCCGAAGCGCTGCACCTGAAACTGGTGGGCCCGGCGCTGGGGTTTGACCGAAAAATCCGCGAGCCCACCATCAACCGGCCGGGGTTGGCGCTTTCCGGATTTTTCATCTACTTTGCAGGAAAGCGGATCCAGGTTCTTGGCAATGCCGAGGTAAGTTACTTGAAAAGCCTTGATGTGGACGAACAGGCGAACCGTTGCGTGCAGCTCTGCAACCAGCACATTCCCTGCATGGTGGTTTCACGGAGCCTGCCGGTCCCCAAGGCCCTGAGCGATGCGGCCGGCCAGTCCGAGGTCTCCATCTTCCGCACGCCCATGGTGACCATGCGATTCATCAACGCCGCCACGATCGCTCTGGAAATGGAGTTTGCGCCGACCGTGACCGAGCACGGCAGCATGGTCGACATCATGGGGGTGGGCACCCTGGTCCGCGGATCGAGCGGCATCGGCAAGAGCGAATGCGTCCTCGGCCTGATCGAACGGGGCTACAGCCTCGTAAGCGACGACGTCACCCGGTTCCGGGGTTTCGAAGGACGCGAATTGGTCGGCACAGCCCCTGACCTGACGCGGTATCACATGGAGGTACGCGGGCTGGGAATCATCAACGTGGCGTCGATCTTTGGCGTCGGGAGCATCCGCCTGGAGAAACGCCTTGACCTGATCGTAACACTTCGTGACTGGCAAGAGCTTGAGGAGGTGGATAGAATTGGACTCGAGCAGGAGCACTATGAAATCCTGGGGATAAAAATACCCCACATCACCATCCCGGTCCGTACCGGGCGCGATATGGCGCGCTTGGTGGAAGTGGCCGCTCTGGATCAAAAGTTGAAGAGTTTAGGACAAAATAGTGCGATAGAATTCAACCAGCGGCTTTTAAGCTTTATGCAAAAAAACAAGGAGACGTAATGGGGCTACTGAGTCGTCGACCTGCTTCCGGAAAGATCCAAAAAGAAGTGACTATCTTGAACAAGCTTGGTTTGCACGCGCGCCCGGCCGCCATGTTTGTGCGTGTGGCAAACAAGCACCGCGCCGAGATCTGGGTCGAAAAGGATGGCGAGCAGGTAAACGGCAAGAGCATCATGGGTCTGATGATGCTCGCCGCTGGTCAGGGAAGCCGTCTCCTCATTACCGCCGAAGGTGCGGATGCCCAAGGCGCCCTTCAGGAGTTACAGGATCTGGTTGAACGCCGCTTTGACGAGGAATAACGCAAATAACGCAGCCCCCGAACCAAGCCGGCGCTGCAGCCTGGAGCCGCTTCCGTGAACTGATCGGCTTCATGCGGGACAGGGCGCGGCAGCCGGCCATCCACGAAAATCCGCTCTCCCGGAGAATTTTGGGCAATGACGGCCCGGCGGCTCGAGTTTAAATCTTTTTTATCGAAACTTAACCGGATTACATTAGCCTGCCATCCGCAATGAGCGGCCAGGAAATCAGACTTGAGGGAATAGGGGTCGCCCCAGGCATCGCCCGCGGGATCGTTTTCATTCATCACCCGGACGATGAAGAGCCGCCAAAGCGCCGCATCGACGATTCTGAAATCCCGGGCGAGATCAGCCGGTTTGAAACGGCCCTGATCGCCACACGGGCCCAGATTCTCGAGATGCAACAGCGGATCGCTGAGGCGATCGGCGCCAAGGACGCCAGCATTTTCGACGCCCATCTGCTGGTCGTCGAAGACCGGACCCTGATCGATGAAGTGCTGCGCACGCTCGAGCGCGACCGGTTCAACATCGAATTCATTTTCGCGCAGGTGGCCAACCGCTACGCGCATACCTTGAGCCAGATCGATGACCCGTACCTGCGCGAACGGGCCTTTGACATCCACGACGTCACCCGCCGCGTAATTCGCAACCTTCTCGGACAGACCGGGCAGTCGCTTACTCACCTCGATTCGCCTCAGATCGTCGTCACGCACAACCTCACGCCGTCGGATACGGCCATGCTGAACCGCCAGATGGTGCTCGGGTTCGCCACGGACATCGGCAGCCGGACGTCCCACACCGCCATCATGGCGCGTTCCTTGAATATCCCTGCGGTGGTGGGCCTCAAGGACGCTTCGACGCGCCTGAATCCGGGCGACCACGTGCTCCTCGACGGCACGAACGGTTACCTGTTCGTGAACCCGACCGATCAAACCTTGTGGGAGTACGGCGAGGTGGAGGTGCGGCTGGAGCAGGTCGAAGAAGTCCTGACCGGGCTGCGGGACACCGAGAGCACCACGGCCGACGGCCGTCACGTCATCCTTTCAGCCAATATCGAGTTGCCTGAAGATGTGGAACTGGTAAAGAGCGCGGGTGCCGAAGGGATCGGGTTGTACCGCACCGAATTCTTTTTCCTCAACAAGAACGATTTGCCGGACGAGGAGGAACAGTACCGCGTCTACCGGCAGGTTGCGGAAGCCATTTATCCCCAAAGCGTCATCATCCGTACCCTGGACCTGGGCGGAGACAAGTTCCTGAGCCATGCGCACCTGCCGGCCGAGATCAATCCGTTTCTAGGCTGCCGGGCCATCAGGTTCTGTCTTGACCGCCCTGATGTTTTCAAGGCCCAACTTCGGGCGCTTCTCCGCGCGAGCGCGGTGGGCAACGTGCGGATGATGTACCCGATGATTTCAGGCCTGCCGGAGCTTCGCCAGGCAAACGAGGTTCTCGACGTCTGCCGCCAGGAACTCCGCGCCGAAGGGACGCCGTTCGATGAAAACCTTGAGGTCGGCATCATGATCGAGGTGCCCAGCGCCGCCCTGGCAGCCGACGCCCTCGCCAAAGAGGTCGACTTTTTCAGCATCGGCACCAACGACCTCATCCAGTACACCATCGCCGTCGACCGGGTCAACGAACGAATCGCCCACCTTTATGAACCGACGCACCCGGCCATCATCCGTTTGATCGAGCTCACGGTGCAGGCAGCCCACAACGGCGGGATCTGGGTCGGTGTCTGCGGCGAGATGGCGGGTGAAATCTCGCTGACCCCGCTTCTCCTCGGGCTCGGTGTCGACGAGTTGAGTGCCAGTCCCGGCTTGGTGCCCCGGGTGAAAAAAGCGGTCCAGACGCTCAGCACCAAGGAGTGCCTGCGCCTGGTTGAGGACATCCGGTCGCTGAACTCAGCTTCGGAAATCCTTAAATGCTGTGAGGATGTCGCCCGCCGCCATTACGCCGAACTCCTGAGCTAGGGGATTTGTGAGGGCCGGGGCGATGGGCGATGGGCGACGAGCGATGAATTGGCTTAGCTTGCGCGTCTGATCCATCCTGTCGTTTATGCGCATTTCTACCCCTGCTCGAGTCGGCCTGATCGGTTGCGGCAACATTTCACCTGCTTATTTGCAGGCGAGCAGCCGCTTCCCGCAGCTCGAGGTCGTGCTTTGTGCCGACGCCGTCTTCGAAGCCGCCAAAAAACGTGAAAACGAATACGGCGTCCGGGCGGTTTCCGTTGACGAGGTGTTTTCCGATCCTTCCGTGGAGATCGTCCTCAGCCTGACGCCGCCGCAGAATCATGCCCCGATCATTCGCCGTGCGCTGGAAGCGGGGAAGCACGCGTACACTGAAAAGCCGCTGGCGCTGTCGACCGAGGAAGCGAAGCCCTTGCTCGCTTTGGCCCGGGAGCGTTCGCTTCGAATCGGTTGCGCTCCCGACACGGTTCTCGGCGGTGGAATTCAGAGCGCACGCAAGGCGGTCGATGACGGGTTGATCGGACGCCAGATCGGCGGCACCGCCTTCATGTTTTATGGGGGGCCCGAAAGCTGGCATCCGAATCCGGCCTTCTTTTATCAGCAGGGCGCAGGTCCGCTCTTCGACATGGGTCCGTATTATCTGACCGCGCTCGTGACCTTGCTGGGACCCATCAGGCGCATCTTTGCTTCCGGCCAGATCACGCACCAGGAGAGAATCTTCGGGGCCGGCCCTCGCAAAGGTGAAACCTTCCCGGTCGAAGTGCCGACTTACATCGCGGCGCTGCTGCTCTTCGAATCCGGTTGCACCGTTCACCTTGGAATCAGTTTTGACGTGCCGCTCCATACCCATTCGCACATCGAACTGTATGGCACCGAAGGCACGCTGGTCGTCCCGGATCCGAACCGGTTTTCAGGAAATGTCCGGCTGGCGCGAACCGGCGCTTCCTGGAGCGACGTAGCGCACTCGCACGGCTTTGGAGATCGCGACTGGCGTGGTCTGGGCCTTGCCGAAATGGTTGAGGCGCTCCGCGCGGGTGTGCCGCACCGTGCATCGGCCGACATGGCTTACCATGTGCTTGAGGTCATGGAAGCCATCGCCGCCGTGGCGATCGGCGGCGGTGAAAAGGTCATTCACTCCCGTTGCGAGCGGCCGCGGGCGGTGAAGCCGCTGGAGCCGACTTACGACCTTAGTTAGGGCACGAACCTGCTTTTGGGGGGCGTTACGCCGGCGGCATATTTAGTTTAGAAAAGCAAACTTAGTTGACGTTAACTTCGGCAGGCCTACGTTGCGGAAGCGTTTGCCGGGCTGAACGTGCTGGATATACCCGCGTTGTGAACCCGTCCCGCGGCTTTGCCCGGCCAAATGCGCGCGAGTGAATGGCCAGCATACCTTATAGTACCCGCCAACCGGATAACGAAGCCCCTGCGAAAGTCTCGCTGCCGGAGGTGCACCGATCCATCCCGATCCCGGCGGCGGCCTCTTTTTGGACCCGGCTCTGGATGTTCCTCGGGCCGGGCTTCCTGATTGCCGTCGGTTACATGGACCCTGGCAACTGGGCGACTGACCTCGCGGCGGGAGCTCAGTTCGGTTACACGCTGCTGTTTGTCATCCTCATCGCAAGCGTGATGGCGATCCTGCTGCAATACCTCTGCATCAAGCTGGGCATCGTCACCGGCCAGGATCTCGCGCAGGCTTGCCGGACCGACTATCCGCGATGGCTTAGCCTGAGCCTTTGGATCCTCGCCGAAGTGGCCATCGCTGCCTGTGACCTGGCCGAGGTGCTTGGGGCGGCGATCGCCTTGCAACTGCTTTTTAAGCTGCCGCTCATCGTTGGATGCATCCTGACCGGGCTTGACGCGCTGCTCGTGCTGCTCCTCCAGGGCAAAGGGTTCCGGTACGTTGAAGCCATGGTTGTCGGCCTCATCGCCGTCATCGCCGGCGGCTTTGCCATCGAGCTCCTCTGGGCACACCCCTATTGGTTCGGCGTGGCGGCAGGTTTTCTGCCCAGCCCCGTGCTGGTAACCGATCCGAAGGCGCTCTTCATCTCGACCGGCATCCTGGGTGCCACGGTGATGCCTCACAACCTGTATCTGCATTCCGCGATCGTCCAAACCCGTGCGTTCGATCAGGCGGAACCGGCCAAACGCGAGGCGATCCGCTTCGCCTCCTATGATTCCGGATCGGCTTTACTGTTTGCGTTACTGGTGAACGCAGCCATTCTCATCGTCTCAGCCGCGGTTTTTCACGAGAGCGGGCACCAGGACGTTGCGGAAATCCAGGACGCCTACCGTCTCCTGAGTCCTCTGCTGGGAACCGGGGCGGCCAGTTTCGTCTTTGCCTTCGCCCTGCTCCTGTCCGGTCAGAACTCCACCTTGACGGGCACCCTGGCGGGCCAGGTTGTGATGGAAGGATTTATGCGATTCCGGATGCAGCCATGGCTGAGGCGGCTGTGCACCCGTCTGGCCGCAATCCTTCCGGCGGTGATCATCATCGGCATCTACGGGGAACGCGAGACCACGCAGCTTCTGGTTTGGAGCCAGGTGATCCTGAGCCTGCAGCTCAGCTTTGCCGTCTTGCCCCTGCTGCTGATGACCAACAGCCGCAGGAAGATGGGCAATTTCGCCAATCGGGGCATGATCAAGGCCCTTGCGTGGTTGACGGCGGTCGCGATCGTCGTTCTGAACGCAATATTGTTGTTCAACCAGTTTACAGGCAACGGGTGAAATGCCGGAAACGGTACAAGCGGAAAAATGCCACGAATGACGGATGCCATTCAGACGGTTATCTCGGTTCAATGCCGCCTTAGGGCGGGTGTCGGCGCGGGAGGAGGCTCCGTACTTAGTTGAACTGGTTTTAGGCCCAACGGGCCGGGAGAACATAGCCCAGGGTTTACCCTGGGTAACCGTCAAATCACGATCGAGCCCTCCTAAGGCGTCACGCCTGTACGCCCATCCTGACAAACACCCGCCCCGCCGGGTTGGATTTGCTGAAGGGGCGGCAGAACCCGCCGGCCACGCCTTCTGCCGCCTTTTCGGGGCTGGGTCGAGTGGAAGCGCCTTTCCAGGGTAAACCCCGGGGCTATGTTCTGCCGGCCCGTTGGGCCTAAGACAACATGTTACCTCGATGGTCATCGAAAGGGTATGATTGAGACTTAATCGATACGATCATGACCGTTTATACGGTTTAATGGGTGTAAATCCGGCAGGGCACCTGAAAAGGAGGACAAAACTTTACCTCGATGCTCATCGAGCCGGTATGAGTCATAATCGCGGCCTTGCCTGCCGCTATTCGGCTTACAGCGTCAGGTCAATGGCGCCCGTGACAGAAGCAGGAGACAGCGCCACCGCGATACCGTCGGTATTTCCTGATTCCCGACCCGCACGATTTCCAGAGGAAACCCCCGCGTTGGGTTCTCATTCGTTTGTGGCATTTGTGGCATTCTTCCGCTCGTGGCATTTATTTCCACGTCAGGCTGGCGAAGCGCCGCGCCGCTTCTTCCGCGTTCTCGCGGCTGTTGAACGCAGAAACGCGGAAGTAGCCTTCGCCTTGCGCACCGAAACCGGATCCCGGGGTGATGACGACCTGCAATTCGTGAAGGATCCGGTCAAAAATTTCCCAGCTCGTCCGGGTGCCCGGAGCTTTAACCCAGATGTACGGCGCGTTGGTGCCGCCGAAGACGTTGAGGCCCGTTCGGCGAAGTGTATCCGCCAGGATCGCCGCGTTACCGAGGTAATGCCGGATCAGGGCGTCAACTTCCCGCCGGCCCGGTTCAGAGTAAACGGCTTCGGCCGCCCGCTGAACCGGGTAACTTACCCCGTTGAACTTGGTGCTGAAACGCCGATTCCAAAGCGGGTGCAGAGGCAAAGGCTCGCCGGAGGTTGACCGTGCTTTCACCCGCTTGGGCAGAACGGTAAAGGCGCACCTTACACCGGTAAAGCCGCCGTTCTTGGAAAAGCTTCGAAACTCGATCGCGCATTCCTCAGCGCCGGGCAGCTCATAGATCGAGTGAGGAATGGCCGGGTCCGTGATGTAAGCCTCATAGGCGGCGTCAAAAAGGATCACCGCGCCATGCCGGAGGGCGAATTCGACCCAGCCGCGGAGCTCTTCACGCGTCGCCACCGCGCCGGTCGGGTTATTGGGGTAGCAAAGGTAGATCACGTCGACCGGCTGTGACGGCAGCTTCGGCACAAAATTGTTGGTTTCGTTACACGGAAGATAAATCAAACCCTCGTAAGACCCATCCTTTTGCGCCTCTCCCGTATGACCGGCCATCACGTTCGTATCGACGTAAACCGGATACACCGGATCCATCACCGCGATACGATTCTGATGGCCGAGGATGTCGAGGATGTTCCCGCAGTCACACTTGGAGCCGTCAGACACAAAAATTTCGTCGTCCGCGATGTTGAGCCCGTGGCGCCGGTAATCATTTTCGGCAATGACGTGCCGGAGGAACTCGTAACCCTGTTCAGGGCCGTATCCACGAAATGTTTCGCGCCGGCCGAGTTCGTCCACCGCTCGATGCATCGCGTTACGAACCGCTTCCGGTAAGGGCTCGGTCACGTCGCCGATCCCGCAACGGATCAAACGCCGGCCGGCTTCCGGATGTTGCTCGATGAAGGTATTTACCCGGCGCGCGATCTCGGGGAAAAGGTAGCCGGCCTTGAGTTTCAGGTAGTGGTCGTTCAGGAAAGCCATAAAGGGGCCGGGCACGCCACCGCGTGCCCGGCAGGAATAAATCGCTCAATTCAGCGCCGGCGCACTCTTGCAACCACGAACCACGGCGCGTCCGGGGACGGCGCCGAGGCCGGGTTCCTTGGGCCGGCAAGTCTCAGGCGCGGAGTGCGGCCTGGTAATTCTTTTCGGCCTCGTCCCAATTCACCACGTTCCACCAAGCCTTCAGGTACTCGGGGCGCCGATTCTGGTACTTCAGGTAGTAGGCGTGTTCCCAGACGTCCACGCCGATGACAGGTTTGAGGCCCTCCATCAACGGGTTGTCCTGATTGGCCGTAGAGGTCACCTCAAGTTTGCCTTCCTTGTTCAGCACCAGCCATGCCCAACCGCTGCCAAACCGAGCGGCCCCGGCAGCATTGATTTTTTCTTTAAACGGTTCGAAACCGCCGAAAGTTGAATTGATGGCCGTCGCCAACTCGCCTTTCGGCTCACCACCGCCGTTAGGCGATAGAATTTTCCAGAACAACGAGTGGTTTGCGTGGCCGCCGGCATTGTTCCGAATCGGGGTTCGGATGTTTTCCGGAACGGCGTTCAGGTTCGAGATCAGCTCCTCAACCGGTTTGCCGGCCAGATCCGGATGATCCTTTAGCGCGTTATTCGCATTGGTGACGTAGGTCTGGTGATGCTTGTCATGATGGATTTCCATCGTTTTGGCATCAATATGCGGCTCCAAGGCGTCGAAGGGGTAAGGTAAGGGCGGTAATTCGTAAGCCATAATTCGACAATGGTTGATCTTGGAACGCGCGCCGAAAGCTCGCGACGTTCATTGGGCCAACCTAGAGCACGTCCGCCGAAAGCGTCAAACCGGCAGGAGCGGATAAAAAAGGCGGTCAAGTACGGTTGAAAAGGTCGAGTTGACCGTCGTACAGGAGTAATTCCTGGCCGGCCGGGAACGCGGGCTCATCCGGTTCCCCGGAGCCCGGCTGCCCGGCGGCCGCCGCTTGCCGCTCGAGTTGCTGGAGGCGGGTTTGCAGCAGTTCCGCCGCAGCGATGTGCATCGGCTGGCCGCAACGCGCGCTGTGTTTCCGGAGTAGTTGCAGCAGTTCTTCGTTCAGGATGATCTGAAGAAAGCTTTTGTTTTCTTCTTTAAGGCGCGCGCGGCGCCGGCGTTGCGCATCCCTTAACTGCTGCCGCCTTTTTTTTTGCTGCTGGGAGGAAGGCTGCGCCATAGAAGGAAGGGGCACCGATGATAGTGCGCGCACTTGCCGAGGTCGAGGGCGAATGGGGACGTCCGACAACGGAATCTTGCAGAAAGACCATACGGGCCGCGACCGCACCGTGTGTTTGCGGGTTGAGCACCCGAGTTATGATCATTTCCGTGTTCCCTAAGATAAATTACTATTTCTATAGGCATGCCGTTCACGACCGGCGTGTTTGCCGCCGCGTCCCCGGGAGGGCGCTCCGGTCTGAAATGCGGTCCCCGGCTGGACTTTCGCCGGTTCTTACATTACATGGCACGATTGTGTTACCACTCACGTTCTCGTCTTCACTTCCTGCCAACCGCCGCGAGGAACTGGAGGAGTTGATGTTTTTTCACCCTGAACAAGGTGAACACACGGCCAGCATCAACGCTTCAATTGAAGCGTACGGGTTCCCAAAGATCCTGCAGGAGGAGGATTCTCTGCGCATCAGCATTGCCGGCCTGGACGTCCAGACGCTATACGCCTTTGTGCCGCGCGGGTCGACCCAGGAACTAGCCGGCGTCGTGGTTTACACCCGGACATCGGACGACACGCTGGTATTGCTGCACATGGCCGTCAAACCTGAGTTCAGCTTTGCGAGCGGATACCGGAACGAGTTGGTGCTCCCGCGGATGCTTGTGCAGTTGCGGGCGATTGCCAAACGCATCAAAGGCATCAAGCGACTCTCAATTGTCTACGCGGACCACCGGGAACTGCGACCCGTAACCCAAGGCTGATGAAGCTGCAGGAGGTCGTTGCTTTCCTGGACGGTTTTCTGAACGTATCTGAAATCCAGGATTACCCGAATGCCCTTAACGGGCTGCAACTCGAGAACGATGGCCGCGTCCGGAAAGTCGGCGCAGCGGTTGACGCATCGGAGCCGGTATTGCGCGCGGCGGTCGAGGCGCAGGTCGATCTCCTGATCGTGCACCACGGTTTGTTCTGGGGGGGCCTCACCCGCGTGACCGGGCCGGTATACCGCAAATTTCATCTCGCGATCACGGCCAACCTCGCCGTTTACAGTGCGCACCTGCCTTTGGATCTGCATCCGGCGGTCGGCAACAACGTGCTGCTCGCCCATCGCCTGGGGCTCACGGAACTCAAGCCGTTTTTTCTCGAACGCGGCGCGTGCATCGGAGTCGCCGCAGAGGTTCGGTTGATGCGAGACGAGCTTGTCCGGAGGCTCGAGCAAACCCTCCAGCGAAAGGTTTGGATGGCCGCGGCCGGGCCGGTGGAGATTCATCGTGTGGGGATCGTCACGGGCGGGGCCGGGGCCGAGGTCGGCAAGGCGGCAGCCGAGGGCGTCGACACGTTCATCACCGGCGAGGGTCCGCACCACACGTTCGGCCTTGCCGAGGAACTGAGGGTGAACCTGATCTACGGCGGCCATTATGCGACGGAGACCTTCGGGGTCTGCGCGCTTGGGGAGATGCTTAGTCAAAAACTCGGTGTGCCCTGGGTGTTCATTGACCGGCCGTCCGGCCTGTGATCGCCATGGGCAACGTGGGTCGCTCCTTTTTCCAGACTGACCCTCTGACCTGCGCGCGGGCCTTGATCGGTTGTGATCTGGTCTGGGGTCCGACCACGGGCGTTATCGTTGAGACCGAAGCCTACGCGGAAATCGGCGACGAGGCGTCCCATACTTTCCTTCGCCGGCACGCGCGCACCTTCATCCGCGACCACCCCGCCGGCTCGCTTTACGTGTACCTGAACTATGGGGTGCACTGGCTGTTAAACCTGCTGGTGCGTGACGGCACCGCGAACGGCTTCGTGCTCATTCGCGCCCTGCAGCCCGGGTCCGGTCTGGAACTCATGCGCGGACGGCGCCGAACGGACAACCTCGGGGCCCTCTGTTCGGGTCCGGGCAAGCTGACGCAGGCCCTTGCGATTGACGGCAGCTTCCACGGCAGGGACCTTTTCGCGCTGCCGGACGCCGCCGTCCGTGTCCCGGAACACCAACCTGAAGTCGACACCGACCGGCGCATCGGCATTACCAAAGCGGCGATGCTCGAGTGGCGCTTTCTCGCCAAAGGGTCACCCTATGTCAGTGCGGGCAAAGCCCGCCCCAGAAAGGTCTGAGGCGGGTACAAATCCTCCAGCCCAAACCTCACCACAACTAAACGGCTTGGGTAAGGCCGAGACCTTATTTGGAGTAACCGGTTGTAGGTGCAGCCGGTGGGGGCGGCGGCGGCTGTTCCTTTTTACAAGCAGAAACGCCCAGCACCGCAGTGGCCAGAGCCACCAAAGTCAAGTACTTTACAAGGTTCATTCAGTCTCGCCTCCTTTCTTAGCTAGCAGCTAACCCGTATTAGGCTGAACCCCTGCCGGACACAAATCGATTTTTCCATTTTGTCACACGGCGTGCCCGCCGTGTGACCGAACCCTACCCGTTACCCGTTTACCAGCTACCCGTCACCGGGTGTGATGACGACCTCCGTGCCCGGTTCGACCTCGTTGAAGAGCCGGTCGATGTCCGCGTTGGCCATCCGGATGCAGCCGTGACTGGCCGGGCTGGCCAGCAGAGCTTCCTGGTTGGTTCCATGAATGTAGATGAACCGCTCTTTGGTGTTGGCATTGTGCGCCTCCAGGCCGTTCAACCAGAGGATGCGGGAGGTGATCAAGTCAGGTTCGGACGTCCAGTCCGGCTCCTCGGAGACAACCGGTTTGCGTCCCCGGAAGACCGTGTTCAGCGGTTGATCGCCTCCGACCTTTTCCGCGATTTCAAACCGGCCCAGGGGCGTTTTGAAACTCCCGGGTTCACAGCCTGCGCCGAAGCGCGAGCTGGAGATCGGATAACTTTGAAGCACTTCCTCCCCGCGACACAGGTAAAGCCTTTGCCGGTCGAGACGAATCACGATCTTGAGTGGCGTCATACTTGTTTTAAAGTGCTGGCGGTATGGGCAAGCATTTCACGGTAGCGATTGTCGGCGCAACGGGTGCCGTCGGAATCGAACTTCTGCGGCTATTGGAACAGCGGGCGTTCCCGGTGCGCGGCTTGAAGTTGCTTGCCTCCCCCCGATCGGCGGGTAAACGCCTGCGTTTTCGAGGGGAGGAATTGCCGGTGGAAGCGTTGTCGGGCGAGTCATTCAAGAACGTCGATTTTGCCCTCTTCAGTGCCGGTGCGTCCACGTCGAAAGTATTTGCCCCGCTCGCGGTGAAGGCGGGGACGACGGTCATCGATAATTCCTCGGCGTTTCGGATGGAGCCGGAGGTGCCCCTGGTGGTGCCGGAAATAAATGCTGACGACGTTCGCCATCACGCGGGCATCATCGCGAATCCGAATTGCACGACCATCATCAGCTTGATGGCCCTTTGCCCGCTGCACCGCGCCTTTGGTTTGAACCGCGTCCTTGCGGCAAGTTACCAGGCCGTTTCGGGGGCGGGCGCAAAGGGGATCATCGAATTGAAAGCGCAGGTCGAGGCGGGAGGCGAGCATGCACCGGTCGCCGCCGTCTTCCCGCATCCGATCGCCTTCAACGTCATCCCTCAGGTGGATGTCTTCCTGGCGGACGGGTACACGAAGGAAGAGCACAAATTCGTTAACGAAAGTCGCAAGATCCTGCATCTGCCGGAGCTGCGTGCTTCCATCACGTGCGTGCGCGTACCCGTTTACCGGTCGCATGCCGTCGCCGTGCACGCCGAATTCCGCAACCCCGTGTCGGTTGACCGGGCAAGGGACGTTGTCGCCAAATTTCCGGGCGTCCGGCTGGTTGACGAGCCGGGTGCGGGCAAATACCCGGTTCCGTTGGCCACCTCAGGAAATGACGATTGCCAAGTAGGCCGTATCCGGCTCGATTCTGCGCTGGACAACGGGTTGGCGTTCTGGGTCTGCGGCGACCAATTGCTCAAAGGTGCCGCGTTGAACGCCGTCCAAATTGCCGAACTCCTGGTTTGAGGCGGTTCGCTCAGACCCGCCTCGAACCATGCGGATGGCGGGCCTCCGGCTTCAAAGGGGGGCCACGCCGTTCGCTACCCGTGAGCGCGCTCTGGCGGCCGCCCTTTCGCCGTATCGACCGGCGGCACGTGCTTCTTCAAGAATTGCTCCATCGCTTCGTAGAAGGAGAAGCGGTTCTCCTCGTTGTGGAAACCATGGCCTTCGTTTTCCTTGACCATGTATTCGACATCAACGCCCCGTTTTTTTAACGCTTCCACGATCTGGTTCGACTCGGCGATGTTCACCCGGGGATCTTTGGCGCCCTGAGCCACGAAAAGCGGTGCCTTGATCTTATCCGCGTTCAGAGCCGGGGAATGCTGCAGAAACCATTCCTTATCCTGATCCGGGTTTCCGACCA